>CANBFZ010000019.1 GCA_947367725.1 uncultured Eubacterium sp. | reverse complement strand
GCATTCATCTTCTGGAAGTGCACACTGAGTCCACTGCAGATCCGGTCCTTACTGCTGCAGTCATAGCAGCGATCCGCCTTTTCTGCACACGGCGTATCGCAGCCAAGGCGCTGGGCATTGCGCGGCGCCGCAACATTTCTTGCCCGCTCTGCAGCGCTTTGCAGATCCGGCATAATCTTGTTGATACCGATGATAAAGTACACTTTCTTATGCCCCCAGAAGGTTGCCGCAATCCGATTTCCGTTGCCGTCAATGTTGACAATCTCTCCGTTCTCAGTGACTGCATTAGCGGAGGTCAGATATATTCTTGCACTGGCAGCCAAAAGCTGCAAAATTTCCGGTGTGGCATTTTCACTGATGGCGCGCCAATGCCAGTATACCTGATTATGAGCCGATAATGTTTCATATAAACCCATTTCTTCTATGGTTACGGAACCTCCGATTCCTACCGAAGTACTGTCAATTTCCTTATTGAGATACTGCACTGCTTTCTGTATTTCAGAAAACACAGAAACCTGATACCCTTTTGCTTTAAATGCTTCAACTGTCCTTTTCAGATCCATCTGGCGCCTCCTATTTACTTCTTGATTCTGTCTACTGTTGCTATAATAATCACCGCACCTGCCGCTGTGGCAAGCAGCGATACAAGAGTCAGCATTTTTGCCCCGCTTATATCCAAAATGGCGCCGCCCGCCAGGCTGGAAAGCATGGTCGTGACCGTTACCATCATGGTGAATACCGACTGCCCTTTCACAGCTTCTCCCTTGCTCATCATTTCATCGATGAAATGCACCATTGCAGGCAGGAAGAGTCCAAACGCAATCAGCTGGAACATCTGTGCCGCCAGAATCATCGCCACAGAGCCTGCCAGGTGACATATCAATATCTTTATTGTAAATCCAATCGCCGCAACTTTCAACAAAAATTGACAACTAAATTTACTGCGCAGCTTGTCAAAGCATATCAGCGTTGGAATCTCAAGAAATGCCATCAGCGACAAAATGCGTCCCATATCTTCGCTGTCGCCGCCGACGGATTCGACAATCTGCATCAGATAATTATTCATCACAGAATTGCTGAAATATAGCCCGATTACCCCTAAATTGGCAAGAAAAAACATCCGGTTTCGTCTGATAAACTCCAGCAGATTGATTTCTTCCTCTGCCGCAGGCGCTGGCTGTCGCTCCGCACTGCCGCCGTCTGCCGCCGCATTAAGGCGTCTCGCCGCTTTCGTCTTGTCATACTGCAGTTTGGTCATCAACAGACTTGCCGCCATCATAGCCATGACAAGCTCTGCGCTGATGGGAAGCACCATAATACCGTGCCGCTCCACAAGGGTTCCCAAAACTGCCATGAGTACGGAATAAGAGAGAGAGCCCATACTTCTGGCAATGCCAAAATTGATCGGTACGCCGCAGTCAGACAGTTTAAAACTGAGCGAGTTGACCAGCGGCTGCACTGCGGTGTGCCAGGCAATCAGCATGACAAAATTCACAGAAAGCGCCGCAGATTTTCCCTCAAGGGCGAAAAGTCCCACCGTCATAATCATCATGATTATGGTCATAATTTGGCTGATTCCAATGACAGAAAACCGTTTAGATCGATCCGCAAGGTCTGCTGTAAACGGCTGAATCACCACCGCCAAAATATTCGCGACAGCCAGGATCACACCAATCTCTGTATTGGAATACCCCCGCCCCAGCAGAAACACGGAGGCAAAACTGCTGACAATGCCATACCCCATCCAGTAAGTGCCATGGATACAGGCATATTCAAAATTAAGCAGATTCTTCATCGTTTTTATCCACTCCTGATGTATCATTCTTTCACCAAACCATACGGCTTGATGCAATACCCATGATCCAGCGGACCATTTCCCTTTCCTAAATCCAGCATCGTTGCAATGGCGCCGTCCAGATAGGCTTTTGCCTGTTCTACCGCCGCTTCCAGTCGTTCCCCCTTTGCAAGCCCTGCTGCAATGGCTGTGGATAACGTGCAGCCAGTACCATGGGTGTTCGGATTTTCAATTCTCTTGCTGCAGAACCAACGGCAGCCCGTCTGGGTTTTCAGCAAATCCAAGGCACGATCTTCCGTCGTAAGATGCCCGCCTTTTAACAGCACATTACATCCATACTTTCGCCAAATGTGCGCTGCGGCGAATTCCATGTCTTCCTCTGTTGCAATCGGTTTCCCACATAACACCTCTGCCTCCGGCACATTGGGCGTAAGCAGCGTTGCCATCGGTATCAATTTGCTGCACAAAGTAGCATACGCATCTGCCGCTAACAGTTTCCTGCCGCTGGTCGCCGCCATCACCGGGTCCAGCACAATATTTTTCGCATGATACTGCTCCAATTTTTCGGAAATGACCTGCAGCAGCGCCGCCGAAGGCACCATGCCGATTTTTACTGCATCTGGTGTGATGTCAGTAAACACTGCATCCAGCTGTGCCGCCAAAAATGCCGGCGTAACTTCCATCACCTGCGAAATACCAGTGGTATTTTGTGCTGTGAGCGCCGTAATGATGCTCATGCCATAGACGCCGCAGACCATCATGGTTTTCAGATCTGCCTGCACGCCCGCACCACCGCTGCAGTCACTTCCAGCAATGGTTAATGTTGTAAATCGCTGCATGTCATCACCTCAAAAGCCCATGAAAGGTAAAATCTTCCAAAGTCTTTACATAGAAATCTGCCGTCGCCGCCAATTCTGACTGCTCCCGCTGGCTGACTGCATCATAAACACCTACCGTCCGAAACCCTGCAGCTTTCGCAGTTTTTACCGAATAGAGCCCATCTTCGATCAACCAGGTTTCCGCCGGTACAGTACCCATGATTTCACAAGCCCGGAAAAAAATGGTCGGCTCCGACTTGCTGGTTGCAAGCTGCACACAACTGAGCACCGCATCAAAATATGCCATACAGCCCAGCCGCTCTAAAGCAGCGACAAGATAATCCTGTGTGGTAGAACTGGCAATGGTCATAGGAATGCCTGCCGCCTGCAGTCGATGCAGCAATGCTTCTGCGCCCGGTTTCAGTGCCGCCTGTGAAGCATAGTAATCCTCTACCACATGATTTATCCCGCGGGTAATTTCTTCCGCTGACTGGGGCAACCCATACCGTTCCTTCACATAGATTGCGCCCATATCTACCGTCATTGTAAATAGTTTATCGCCCAGCCGCGGCTCTGGACTTACGCCAAGAGAGGTCAAATACCTTGCGCCAGCGTCTGTCCAAACGTGCATGGTATCTAGCAGCACGCCATCTACATCAAAAATAACACCTTTTACTTCCATTCTCGTCCTACCATCTCTTTCGTTTCTGCTGCCAAAAGCCGCGCAGCTTCTTCTATATCGTCTGCACCAAATACTGCGCTGATGACGGCGATCCCAGAAAGTCCTCTGCCGGAAAGCTTCCCTAGATTTTCCCGGGTAATCCCCCCAACGGCAACGACCGGAATGCTGACAGCTTTGCAAATTTCCGCCACAATTTCATGGCTGACTTCCGATGCGTCTTCCTTGGATCCAGTCGGAAATACAGCTCCTACGCCCAGATAATCTGCCCCGCAGCGTTCTGCGTTTTTTGCCTGTTCCACAGTTTTCACAGATACGCCCAAAATCTGATCCGGTCCCAGCAAGGTTCGTACCGTGCCGGCTGCCATATCCTGCTGTCCCACATGCACGCCGTCCGCACCCAGCTCTGCTGCAAGTTCCACATGGTCATTGAGAATAAACGGCACCCCATAAGCGCTGCACAATGCCTGTATTTCCTTTGCCTGCACCCGCAGCGTTTCTTCATCCAAATGCTTTTCCCGCAGTTGCACAAACGTCGCTCCACCTTTTAAGGCCTTTTCCACCTGGTCGCACAAGGTCTCTTCTCCCAGCCAGTGTCTGTCTGTTATAACATAAAGCAGAACATCTTCTTTCTTTACCTGCATGCTCCGTCTCCTTTCCTATGTGTTCTGCACTATTCTCTGATAATCTTAGCGCCAATACGTTCCATATCCTCCATATTGGCGCGCTGAATCTCCTCCGTTTGTGAGGAACAGCATTTTTCGATAATGATCGTCTCATAATCCAGCGCAATGGCGTCATAGCAAGTGGTTCGCACACAGTTTGGCGTCGTCGTTCCAATCAGTACCACAGTCTCTATCTGCAAACGACGCAGCAGCAAATCCAACTCTGTACCAAAAAATCCACTCCATCGCGGTTTTAAAACCTGATAATCCGACGGTGCGGCAGTAAGCCCTTCTGCCAGTTCTTCGCTATTGAGACCTGTAGAGCCTGGCGCCATAGTGCCACCACCTTTTCGCCATGCCTCTTTTCTCGTAAACTCCACATCACTGCCATCTGCCCGATACTGTCGTCTGATCCAAAAAACCGGCGCGCCTGCCGCTCTGGCTTCTTGAATGACCTGCGCGCAGGCAGGCACCGTCGCCTTCGCCCCCGCAATACAGTGCGCTGCACCTGGTTCCACAAATGCTTTCTGCATATCGATGACAAGCAGCGCCGTTTTATCATGAAATATCTGCATGCTCTTCCTCCTTCATACACTGTGGCTGTGCCGCGCTCTGCCATTTCTTCTGTACTTTATGATCCCCGTACATAGAAACCAGCGAGCTTGCCAGAATCAGCCCAATCCCCGCCATCATAGCAGGCGGAATTTCATCTCCCAGTACAACTGCTGCTGCCGCTGCTGCCAGCACTGGCTTAAAGAAAAACACCATGGAAGCCTCCTGCGCCGACACATATTCCATTGCCATAAAGTAAGACGCATATCCCATCCCTGTAACAAACAGCGCAACATATAGAAAGTAACCTAAATTGCCCAGGTCATACCCGGCAAAAAACGGAATATCCACAAACGAGCCAAGCCCGTGGCTTTCCAACCATGTACCTACCCATTCAACACGGCTGCAAGCCGCCAATAACATCATTTCCACACTGCCAAACAAGAAACTGCCGCAGGTCAGTGTGATACCGCCCAGTTTTCGACTTTCATCTCTGCCTAAAACACCATAAAGCGCAAAGAGCATGCCCGCAAGCATGACGAATACAACGCCGGCAGTGGAAAGTCCCGGATGCCATGGCTGCACAATGCAGATGACGCCAAGTAAATCTCCGATGACTGCTGCCAGCTTGTGTTTCTGCAGGGATTCTTTTAAAATCATCACAGCAAAGATGGTAACAAAGAGCGGATTACTGCTGAACAATACCGCCACTTTGGATGCTTCTATCTGTAAAATGGATAGCTGATAAAAGGTCATGCTGCACAAAACGCCAATACACCCCAGCAAAGCAAACCATCTCAAGTCCTTGCCAGTTACACGCTGGTTCCGTTTCCTAAGCCCTGCCGCCGCAAGGGGCAGCAGCACAATGCCGCCTACAAAAAATCTTCCCATGGTAATCTGAATGGGATGAAATTCTCCCGCCGAAAGTTTCAATACGATTTCCATCGAACTAAATAATATAGTTGCTGCAACAATGCAGAGATACCCTTTTTTTCGATCCATGTTTTCCCCTCCAAACTAGCTAAAAAATCTTCCCGCATTATTATAGCGCCGCAGACACACAAATGCAAGACACCCCACGCACAAAACCTAGGCAAGAAAAGCACCTTGCGAAGCGCCTGCCCGAAGCGGGCGACATGTGTGCATAGGAGCTTTCGCTCCGTCATGCACACTTTTCTTATTATGTAGGAAATATCGATTTTCGATATTTCCGGAATATCAAGAAAAGCACCTTGCGAAGCGCCTGCCCAAAGCGGGCGACATGTGTGCATAGGAGCTTTCGCTCCGTCATGCACACTTTTCTTATTTGCTATTTCAAAAAGAAAAGAATGTCTGCAAACGCAACGATTCATGCAGACATTCCCTTGTCGAAATGCTTATTTCCAAAGATCCGTGTTGTCAAGTCCAATAGAGGATGCTTTGAACACCGGATTTTTTCCTTCTTTTTTCTGTTCGATGTAGTCGTTCATGGCACGCACTGCAATACCACCCAGGCAGAACATCGCAAGGATATTGACCATCGCCATACCGCCCATGAGAATATCCGCCAGATTCCATGCCAGCTGCAGATTGGAATTTGCGCCGACAAAAACCATCGCAACTGCCAAAAGCCGGAACACAGCCATAAATACTTTGTTCTCACTGATAAACTTAATATTGGCTTCCGCATAAAAATAGTTTCCAATTAAAGACGTAAACGCAAACAACGCAACTGACACGGTAATAATCCCGACGCCTGCCTCTCCAAACATGGATTTCACAGACTGCTGCACCAGCGGAATACCGTTTAAATCCCCGCCAACTGTATATTTGCCTGTACAAAGTACGATAAATACCGTCGTCGAGCAAATCAAAATCGTATCAATAAATACAGAAATGACCTGCACCAATCCCTGCTTGACAGGATGACTTACGTCCGCTGCTGCCGCTGCATTGGGTGCAGAACCCATGCCCGCTTCGTTGCTGAAAAGCCCCCGCTTTACGCCCCATACCATACAAGAACCCGCGAATCCGCCGAAAATGGCCTGAAAGTCAAACGCTTCTTCGAAGATCATGCCAAAAATCATCGGCAAATCACCGATGTGGGCCAGTGTAATTATGATACCAATTAAAATGTACACCGACGCCATAATCGGCACCAGTACGGATGACACCAGACTAATTTTCTGGGCGCCTCCAAAAAACAGTACGGCAGAAATGACCGCCAGCACAAGCCCTGCAATCAGCGCTGCTGTTTCATATCCATCTCCCACATAATGTTCCAGCGACGATGCAATATTATACGCCTGCAGACCATTGAAACCAAAAGCAAAGGTCAAAATCAGCAGAATCGCAAAAATAACCCCCAGCCATCTGGCGTGCATCGCCCGCTCGATGTAGTAGGCAGGACCGCCTTTAAAAATTTCTCCATCTTTTTCTTTATAAATCTGTGCCAGTGTCGATTCAATGAAAGCAGAGGCGGCACCAACCACTGCCATAATCCACATCCAAAACACGGCGCCCGGACCACCCGAAACAATGGCCGTCGCAATGCCTGCAATATTTCCTGTTCCCACGCGAGACGCCGTAGCGATCATCAATGCCTGAAAAGAGGAAATCCCTCCATCATGACTCTTTTCTGTTAAAACCCGAATGCCTTCGGGAAACAGACGAATCTGGACAAAACCTGTTCTAACTGTGAAAAACAAGCCTGCAGCAATCAACGCCCAAAAAAGCAGATTACTGTACATCCATCCGTCAACAGCGTCGGAAATTGCAATCAGCGATTTCATCATGCCTTCCATACGAATTCTCCTTTCTGCATTCTTTTCAAACATATGCATGTTCCTAACGTTATCATGCTTAACGCACCAAATTATTTTACCATAGCCACTTCCTGCATGCAAGGAAATGTTCTTTTTTTGTATTTTGTCTTTCGGTGTACAGACATAATAGAAAAAGGAGCAGTGCATTCTACATCGCTCCTTCTCCTTCTGTATTTATTGTCTCTTTTTAAGTCTGCCTGCCGTGCAAGCTATGCCAACTGCAGAAAGCACCATCAGCCCCAGCAATGCCAGAATCGGTGCGGTATCACCCGTCGGCGGCTGATTCGGATCGCCCTCATCGTCCGGCGTCGGTATCGGCGCATCCGTACCAGGTCCCGGTCCAAGCGGCACATCCGGCTCATCGATATCAATTGGCGGTTCCTCTGGTTCCGGACCCGGGCCCAGCGGAACGTCAGGCTCTTCAATATCTGTCGGCGGTTCTTCCGGCTCAGGAGGATTTGGAATGACCGGCGTCTTCGGCGGTTTCTCTTCATACGTATTCGTAATCACCCATACGCCGTCCACTTTCTCTACACTGCTGACGTAATGAGAGTCTAACCCTTCCCGATCTTCAAAAACGGTGTAGGTATATGACGTTCCTGCTTCATCCGCTACTGGCTGCCGATCAAAGACGACTTCCTGCCATACCCCGTTTTCGTCAGGTCGCATGTACTGGAATGTGACTTTTTCTCCATTTCTCACCAGCCAGATTTTCAGCACTGTCGGCCGCAGCTGCTTCGCATCATCTTCGTCTTCCCAGACCTTCTTTGCCCGAATTGCGCAAAGCTCCTTCTCGTCATCTGGTCTGCCGATGATCACATCTCCATTGCTGCCGATGCCGCCGCCTCGTCTGTCAGAAGTATTTTCTGTAATGAAAACACCTGCCAGCGACATTGCTGTTTCAATTTCCTGATCCTCTGTTGTCAAATTGGTATGCAGCGAATGCACGCCACTCTTCTGCACACTGTTTAAAGATACTTCTGTGTCGTTATCGTCCCTCCAGTGATACGCACCGCCGCCAAGCATGTATGGTGAAATATCATTCTTTGGCGATGTGCCAAGTCCAGGTACGCCTGAATCGTGGTCGATATTGGAGCAAAGGATATCAGATCGGTTGCCACCACTTCCGTAATTTCCATAAAATACGCCACCGTCCGTCAGGTAAAAACGCGTATCTGATGTACCGCATCCTGCAAATCCAGCGCCGTATTCGCCCTCACAGCCCTGGGCAGTATTTCCATATACTGCAGCATTATATAGATACAATTTTCCATTTTCTCTAAATACCGGATGTCTGTTAAGTCCGCCGTTGACGTAGATTCCACCACCGCCGAACCAGCCGCCACCGCCTTTGCCGTGACATGCATTCTTTCTAATCTGAATTAGATTTCCACGCTTCCCCTGCGCATTGATGACCGCGACACTGTTGCATTCTACATAAATCCCGCCGCCGCAAGTATAAGCATCGTTCTTCTCAATACAGCCGCCATTTATTTCCAGCTTAGGACAAGCCGCTTTCTCTGCAAGTCCACCGACCGAAATCGCACCGCCGCTTCCTTTTTCTGACCGATTGCCGCGCAGTACGCCGCCATCCATCACCATTTTGGCATTATGGGTAATCATCACCGCACCGCCCTGACCTTTTTCACGGATACTCTTTGCAACGTTTTCCTCCAGCACACCGTCTTGCATCGTAAATAGACCGCTGCCGTAAAGGAATACGCCGCCGCCATGCACAGCGCCGCAATTTCGAATGACACCGCCGTTCATGGAAAGAAGCCCGTCACACAGGACTGCTCCACCCCTAGCTGCTGCACCGGAAGCACTTGAAACATCATTATTCTGCAATACTGCACCTGTACCGATTTCCAGACTCCCCCGCACGCTGATTAAAGATTTCACGCCTGTCACTTTATAAGAAGACGCGCCGTCAATGATGATGTGTTCCAGATGGAGTGCACTGCCGCTGTCTGCCGAAATCAGCGTGCCAGCATATTCCGGATAGCGCATCACTTTGCCGCCCGCAAGGCTCCAGGTGTCCTCACCTCGCACGGTCACTGTGCCCATGATATAAATAGTATCCAGCGCAGGATGTTCAGCAAGCAGCGCTTTTGCTTTTGCAAAAGACCTTACAGGCGTTTCCTTGGAAAGACCGTCTGCACTGTCTTTTCCTGCCTTCCCATCCAAGAAAATGCCCTGCAGCGCTTTCTTCTCAATCTGCACCTTGCCATCTTTCAAAACAATCTGTACCAGAGGATTTCGAATCCCCTTTACCGTAATCTTGGTTACGATATCTTCCTCCGTACAACCGGTAAACAGTGTAATATTTTCTTTTAAAAAGTCTGCACTGTTGAGTTGTGCCAGCACCTGATCCGCCAAGGTGACCTCGATCTTCTGGGCAGTAAAATGTTCGCCCAGTTCCACGCTTTTCCCTGCGCCAAAGGTCAAATGTACTGTTTCAGACTCCATATTCAGGCAGGCATCTTTGCCGTTAACGACCAAATGCTCTACCGTAACATGATCCGCAATCTCAACACGACCCTGTCCATTCACACGTACGGTCCCCAAAACGGTTCCATTGCCGCAAAGTCGCAGCATACCGTCTGTCGCACAAAGTCCGCTGCCGCCTCTGACCCACATCGTATGACCATTCAGATCAATGGTAACAGCTTTCGTAATCTCTGCCGGCTTTACCGTCACATTGCTGTTTCCGTCCGTCTGTGCCGCAACAATGACAATCGTATCTCCTGTCTTCGCTGCTTCCAGCGCCGCCTGCAGACTGGTAAAAGTCGCTTCGCCGACTTGTGCAATGACTCTGTCGTCATACCGACCTACCGAAAAGTACCGACTGCTATTTTCGTCGGAAGTCAATGCATCTTTTTCGTTGATATCGTTCACATCATCGTGCCAGGTATAGCCGGAAAAATCCTGCACACCGTCCTGCATATCTACTGCTTTCAGCACCGTTACTTTACTTCTGGCAGATAAATATAAATCGTTAGCACCGGTATCCGCCATACTGATATTGTCATAAACAGCGCCGGATGTCATACGCAGATAACCGCTGTCTGTTGCTGCAATCCCACCGGTCGCGGTTGGGTCAGAAGCAGTCGCCGTATTCTGCCGAATCACAGTATCCCGCAGTTCAACACCGTTTGCGGCGCTGCTGCAGCCATTACATACCGTAGCGAATGCCGAACGATTTTTCTCCAACAGACAGGATTCCATCAACAGCTCGCTTCTCATCCCATAATAATCTACAATCACGCCATCACTGGTGTTTTCTGTAAATCTGCAATTTTTCATTCGATTTTTTGTACCGCCGGAAAAAATGCTGCCGTCTTCCGATGCAGTATTCTGCACAAAGGTACAGTTCTCAAATTGGGTCGGATCTCCTTCTCGATTGGAACTGCCTCTGGACGACACAGCTGATCCAGTCTCGCCAGAATTGCCGGTAAAGCGGGTATTCGTCACTGCTGTATCGGCATCCGGACTCAGATAAAGACCGCCGCCCGTATTTCGAGCATAATTTCCGGTCACTGCTGCATCGCGCATTGTGAGCCCTGTACTCGTCATATACAGACCGCCGCCATTCCCCTCTGCCCGATTATTTTCGAGGGTTCCACCAGTCATAATCACGCCTGTACCACCGTAACTGCCTTCACTGTAAATTCCGCCGCCTGCATATTCCGCTTTGTTTTCTGACAGGGTACAGTTTTGCAGTGTTACTGCTCCATAAGAATAAATCCCACCACCGTTACAAGCCTCATTCTGCGTCAATACAGAATCTTTCAAAAGAATCGAACTATCCGCATCTGCGGCATAAATTCCACCGCCGCATGCGTAAGAATCGTTGCGTGTAAATACGTTTCGCGCAATTTTCAAATTGGAACCTTCCAGACGGCTTTCTGATCCCAGAGAAATTCCGCTGCCATAGTAGGCACTTACGTTATCTGACACGGTACAGTCCTCCATGGTCAGATTGCTGCCTGCAGCATAAATTCCACCGCCATAACCGCCCGTCGCTGTATTTCCGGAAATTACAACGTTCTGCATGGTTACATCTGCATGATAGGCATAAAGACCCGCACCGTTTTTCGCTGTCGTATCTTTCAGCGCACCATTGACAATGACTGCTGTTGCACCGTTGACACAAATTGCATAACTGCTACTGCCAGTCACACTGTGTCCCTGCAAATCAAGGGTCATGTCTTTTTTTATCATGACCGACTCTACAGCGTCCTGATGCAGACAGACTCTGTCACCTGCCTGTGCTGCCGCCACTGCTTCCCGCAGACTCGAATATGTATGTTGTCCAATGGAAGCTACAACCGCCGCAGGTTCTTCCGCATCTGTCTCCGCAGATGAATCGTCTGCTGATGGGTCGGTACCCTGCGCAGCACCTGATGCCGTATCTGTTTCATCACCATCCTGCGAAACTACTTCGTCGGCATTTGCGCCGTCTGCGGTCTCCTCGTTCCCTGTTTCTGTGTTTTCTGCTGTTTTATCAGCATTCTGTTCCTGCGCCGGTCTTTCTGCTCCGGCATCACTTTCGACCATAACTTCTTGGAAGTTCTCTGCTTCCTGCACATCGGCGAAAGCATGCATTACAGGCACAGAAAATGCAACCGCTGCAGATAAAACAAGCGCTGTCAGCTTCTTTATTCTAACAGACGGCGTTCCTTTTGTGTGTCTCATGAACACGCCCTCCTTGGCATTATATTGCAAACTTCATTTTCATTCATCCATATTATACCACTGGTTTTTACCCTCGTCAATCGTTGATTTTTCAACGTTTTCGTTAGATTTCGGTTAGTTTTTTCTATAGATCAATACGGAAAAAGGCAAAGGGCCTTATAACAGGCGCGCCACCGCTTTTTCCCGCATCTTTTTTCGAATGACAAGAAAGGTCACCAGATGTGCCACAACCGTCACAAACCAAGTTACCGGATAGGTGATGTACAGCATTTCCAACGTATGAAACTGCGGCATCTGAAAAATGGTTACAATCCACAGAATCCGCAGACCGCAGACCCCTACTAGGGAAACCAGCATCGGCATAACAGAATATCCCATGCCTCGCAGCGCGCCAACCATGACTTCCATAGCGCCGCACAGCGCATAAGTCGGCGCAATAATTTTCAACCTGCGCATGCCTGCAGCAACCACCGCATCGCTGGACGAGTAAATACCCAGAAGAAACGACCCGAAAATCAATTC
>CANBFZ010000018.1 GCA_947367725.1 uncultured Eubacterium sp. | reverse complement strand
CGTGCCCGAATTTTCAGTTTATCACCTTCTTCCACACAGCGAATCATGCCCTTCATCTCCACGCTGTCGGGAATGACATTGATGGCTTCACCGCCCTGAATCTGGCAGATGGAAAAGGTCGCGACCTGGAAAGGTCCCACATTATTGCTGAGAATCGAATCCAATGCGGTCACTACATGCGCAGCTACTACAACAGCATTTACGCCGAGTTCCGGCTCTGATGAATGGGCGCTCTTTCCATGAATTCTGATGAAAAACTCATCATCGGTTGCAGAAAGATGTTCCGCTTTGATTCCAATGGTTCCGCAAGGCAGATCAGGCATCATGTGCAGTCCAAAAATCCCTTCTATATCAGGATTTTTAAGCCCTCCATCATTCATGACACATTTTGCGCCGCCGTTGGCTTCTTCGCCCGGCTGAAAAATAAACCGTATGGTACCCTGCAATGCTTCTTTCATCTGATAAAGCAACGCGGCTGTTCCTAACAGTACTGCCATATGCCCATCATGACCACACCCATGCATCAGTCCGGCTTTTTCAGATTCAAAAGGCAATCCTGTTTCTTCCAAAATCGGAAGTGCATCCATATCCGCCCGAAAAGCAATCACCGTGCCTGGCGTTCCTGTCTGCAGATCCGCAGTAAGTCCCGTGCCACCCACATTTCGCCGCACCTCATAACCAATTGCAGAAAGTTCTTTCGCAATATAGTCTGATGTATCAAATTCCTCAAAGGAAAGTTCCGGATGCTGATGAAAATGCCTTCGCCACTGTACGACACGCTCATGATTTGCTTCGGCAAGTGTTTCAATTTTTGTAAGTTGATTCATCCTTCTACTCCGCCCTATGTGTTTATAATGTTTCCAATCTTTCTAAAAGCTGCTGGGTCGTTTCACAATTTGCATAGATATACTTGATCCCCTGCAATGCCCGTTCATGCCGCTCCTGGCTCATTGCGGCCATGGCATCTTCAATCATATCCACCTCATAACCAAGATCTGACAAATCCCGAATGGAAGTGCTCACACACTGATCTGTATAAAATCCGACCACAATCACTTTTTTAATATGGAGATTGCGTAGAATTCTGTCAATCGGTGTACCCACGCAAATGCCAGAACAAGTTTTATTCAGCACAATTTCGCCATCAAGCGGTTTCGCTTCATCGCAGAATTCCGACGCCTGTCCGCCCGGCAAATAGTACATGCCTGCAGAAGCATGCAGTCTGCCGGTGTCTTTGCCATCAGGCAGCAATGCCTGAATCCGTACATGAATCGGGCGAATTCCCTTTTCTCTACAGGTACTAAGAATTTTTTCAATATTGCCAAGTGCCTGGTTTGTGTTTTCTTCCAGCTGATTTAAAACTGGCATCAGCGGCTCTGTATCCACACCCAACGCCTGATATCCTGCTACAAAATATGCTTTCGTTACACACTTCTGTGCGTCGATGATCACCAGTGCCGTATCTTCTGCACTGACTTTAACTGGTTGGTTGTACACTGCGCTTGAAAGCTGTCCGTAGTACTGCGCCGCAAATTCGTTTAACGCTTTATTATAATCCATTTTCTTTCCTCCTTGTGCAAATGCTGCAGGTTGTTATGATTTCTTTTGCAATATATTACAGCAAGGAACGTGCCAACTATGATTCCTCTAAATTTTCCCGGATTTTCCGTCTAAATCAGAAATTCTCCCCAAACATTTGCAATTATTTGCAGCAATCGTTTGCACATTTGCAAAATATTGCAATCTCAGATGCCATATTTCTTACATTTGTAATATAATGTTCTGAGGGGAAGACCCAGTGCCACAGCCGCCCGATTTTTGTCACCTTGATACTGCTGAATCGCTCGTATGATACACTGCCGCTCTGTCTGCGCCACAGCTTCTTGCAGATTTTCCGGCAGTGTTTCCAGCAGGATTTGGGCTGCACCGGTGGGTTTCTCTGTGTGTTCTGCCTGCTGCAGCATGCCGTACTCCCCTGACATCGCCTGCGCAATGGCTGCCCGGTCAATACAGATCGTTTTCTGCGCTATGTTGACGAAGACTCTGGATAAAACATTTTCTAGTTCTCTGACATTGCCTTTCCAATCTTCTTGCTGCAAAAGCGCCACCGCTTCCTGGGAAATCTCCTTGACATCTCTTCCATAAAATTCGTTGTACTGCTGCAATAGATACTGAACAATCAGTCCAATATCTTCTTTTCGCTCCCGCAATGGCGGAATATGCAGCGGAAATACATTCAAACGATAATACAGATCTTCTCGAAAGGTACCCGCCTCGACCATCTGCTCCAAGGGTTGATTGGTCGCACAAATCAGTCTTACATCGACTTTCACCGCCTCCGAAGCGCCCACTGGCATAATCTCTTTCTCCTGCAGTGCACGCAGCAGTTTTACCTGCATCGCCGGTGATACGTCGCCGATCTCATCCAAAAACAGTGTCCCTCTGTCTGCTTCCTGAAACAGACCTTTTCTGCCGCCGCGAAGCGCACCAGTAAACGCCCCTTCCTTATAGCCGAACAGCTCACTTTCTAAAAGCGCCTCCGGCAAAGAGGCACAGTTAATCTTCACAAATTTTTCATTCCGTCTCGGACTGTTATTGTGAATCGCGTTGGCGAAAATTTCTTTACCGGTACCACTTTCTCCTCTGAGCATAATCGTCGCAGGCGTCATGGATGCTGTTTTTGCAGTTTCAATCACGCGCAGCAATGCTTTGTTCTGTCCAATAATATCCTGAAAGGTATATCGCGTCTGTGCTTTGCGCAGCTTCTGTTTCACACGATCCAGTTCCCGCCTCAGCCTGTTGATATCCGAAATATCGTGATATACCATACAGGTTCCAAGCATGACGCCATTTTCACAAATCTCACTTGTATCAGAAACCAGTTCGGTACTTCCCCGCTTCAGCATTTTTTCATAAGCCCTGTTGGCGAAAACAATTTCTCCCCTTGTATTCTTGATGCAGACTGCATCAGGCACAGACGAAAGTAAAAGCCGGCTCTCCTCAATCAATACAGCAAGCCTGCCACTCATATTATTTCCTCTTTCTTCTTCCCGCCAAAATCCAGCTCTGTCACAAACAGCGCCGCCATCATAATCACCGCGCCCAGATAAGATTTCAATGTCAATACTTCTCCCGCAAAGAAATAGGCGACCACCGCTGCAAAAACAGGCTCCAATGTAAAAATAATTCCAACATGCGCCGCCGTAGTATACTGCTGCGCAATGGCCTGCACGATAAATGCTACACCGGTACAGAAAATAGACAGGAAAATTACACTGGCCCACAACGCCGGTGTACTCGGCAGATGGGGCTGTTCAAAGATAAAAGACAGGACCAGCATATAAACACCGGTCACACCCAGCTGAAATACCCCCAGCTGAAACGCGTCCACCTCTTCATGAGAAACGGCCTTTTCGGTCAGAATCAAATCCACAGCATACGCCGTTGCGCCCAAAATGCACAAAAGATCTCCCCGCAAATTCGCCATATTAATAGAAAAATCGTCTTTCAGTGTCAGCATCATAATGCCGATCAAACTCATCGTGACTGCAAAAATAATCTTTTTCTGCGGTTTCTTCCGAAGCACCAGAATTTCGATCAGCGGCACAAAAATAACAGTCAGTGCGCAGAGAAAGCCGGAATTTGACAAGGTCGTATATTTAACGCCAAAGGTAGCGCCGATGTAAACAAAAACCAGCACCGAACCGATCAGCAAACTGTATTTCAACGTCTGGCGATTGATCCCCTTCAGTTTTTTGTACGTCAAAAGTCCACCGACAAGAAACGCGCCTAAAAATCGGTAAGCATTTAGCGTAAACGGTCCCATATCCGTCAGAGAAACATCCATTAAATAATAAGATACGCCCCAGCAAAGGGTCACCAGCACAAGCAGCAAATCGGCACGCAATTGTTTATTCATGTTCGCAAAATCTCCTCGTTCATTAAATGCCTGCAATAAATAGTTCCAGCGCCATCCGGCTGTCTAACAGACCTGTCTTGATCTGTCTGTCCACTTCATAAATGGCTGAAAGCGTTTCCCGCAATTTTTTCTGCGTATATTTGTTAGCATACGGAATCAGCTTTTTTATTCGAAATTCACTGCCGCCCAGTTTTTTATGCGTTGCGGCAAGATCCAAACCATCGTCGCGCAGTTCTTTCACAGAAAGGAGCAGTTCAAACTGCGACACAATGACGCCAATCATAGAAAACGCATCTTTCCCACTATATAAAATATTGTACAGAATCTGAAAGGCTTTATCTTTCTTATTGGCAGTAATCGCATCCAGCATATCAAACACAAAGGTCTCCAAGTCGCCGCTGACAGTCCGCAGTATATCCTCTTCCGTAATCCGTACCCCATCGCTATGTGCAATGACTTTCTGTATATCATTGGCAAAATGAAACAACCTGTAATCACTTTCCTTGTTGAAATATCCTGTTGCTTCAATCAGCATAGAAAGCGCAGCAGGTCCAATCTCTACGCCTGCCTGCTTAAATCGTTTCTTCGCAAAAGACGAAAGTTCTGCCTTATCAATTTTATCAAAATCATAGCACTGCGCCGTTTTTTTCAGTGCTGCCGTAAGCACTGCAGTTTGCTTAATTTCTTCTGCTGAAAAAATCAGAATGGTCTGCTCGTTGCTTGCTTTTACATAGTCCGCCAGTTCTTTGATCTCTTCTTTGGAAAAGCCCCGCGGGCTGTCCCCTGCTAAAGGCTTGAAGTTCCTAACCCAGACTACTCGCCGTGCAGAAAACATAGAAAATGTTTCAGCGGCCTCTATCACACTGCTGCAAGAAACTTCTTCCCCGTCCAAAAGAACATAATCCATCGATATCGTTGCCGGATTGACATATTTTTTGACCAGGCTCTCCACCGCCCATTTGATGAGATACTGCTCCGGTCCGTACATCAGCATCACACTGCCTGCACTATCATTTTTTAAATGCTCCGAAAATACTTTAAAACTATGCTTTACGGGTTTTCTGTACATACTGAAAGGGTTCCTCGTTTCTTGCTTATTCCAACGGCTCCGTCTCTGTCCGTCCTGTACACTATTGTAAGATATAGTTGCATATCATGTCAAGTTTTGCTTTTTCAACGCTTTTAGTTGTAACACTTCCACAGGTTCCACGGTTTTTTATTGGCTACAAATTTTTTTAGTACTTTTTTAGTACCTTTTTGAACAAAAAAGAGGCGTTCTGCCTCTTTTAATAATTATAAATCTGTCATTCGCTCATGGATTTTAATTTTTCAACAATTAATTTTTCGAGATATGAAACGCATTTCCTTTTGCCCGATTCCCAATTTTCAATTGTCCTTTTCGGTATTTCAAATAAATCTGACATTTCCTGCTGTGTCAGCCCCGCAGCATGTCTTGCTTCTTTTATTTTATTCATGCGAAAATTCTCCTATTTCAACAGATTCGATGCTGTCAACATAGTCGGTTTCCTCTCCGTCCTCGTCTACTTCTACTTCGCTTATGAGCACATACGGGTTATATTTTTTCTTTTCTCTTGATGTGAAATTCCTTGATTCTTCTTTTGCTCTTTCGTCCGCAGCCTTTCTTGCTTCTTCCAGTGTGTCGCATACAGCTGTGTTAAATCCGTCTTCGCCTTTCATTGTGCAAATTGTGTACTTTCTCATTTTTTACCTCTTATTTCTTTCTGCCGGGGAACCGCCCCGGCTCGGTGCTATGTCTAAATCAAACTTTCAGCGTATCTTTTCGCTTCTATTGACGTTTTAAACTCTCCTAAAAGCTGTGTTGATGTTGCCGCTTTATAAGGGCGTTGGTGCACATCGTACAGCTTGTACCCTGTGCATTTAAATTTAGCATCAATCTGAGCGGTTATGTCAAACCTCCTATAGTTTCCCGGTTCGTCGTTCGCAAAAATGTAATAAAAGTCGTATATACCACAAGCGCTATATCCTCCAAATCTTACATTTCTGCATTTTCTCCATTTCAATTTCTTCATTTTTTCTTACCTCTTTTCTTACCTCTTCTCTCTTGCCTCTTGCCTTTTTTCCTTATCCGGTGTAAAATGTCGGATAAGGAAAGGGCTGGCAAGTAGCCCTTCCGTATAACTTTTATGTGAGCCTTGCTATTTCAGCAAGGCTTTTATTTTTTCTACAGCATTTTCTTTGCTGTCGCTTGCCTCTATGATTTCGATAATCATTTTTAGAACTGTGTTAAACTGTTCGTTGGTCATTCCTTCGTTCATATTCTTTTCCTTTCTGGCTTCTTGCCTGCCTTACTTGTTAAGGTCTTCCTTAACTGTAATTACAGTATACCACTCAACGGGTGGTTTGTCAATACTTTTATAAACATTTTTTCACTTTTTTTCTAAAAAATATATTGCCGTATCATATAATTCGTTCGTCAAGTTCTTATGTTCTTTATTGTGCTCCCAGACAAAAATATGCGCTATTTCGTGACAAATCGTCTCTATCAGCTGATTATCTGAAAACGGCGAATAAGGTGCCTGTCTGCCGTTATAACAGGATTTTATATATGGCTCGTCTATTGTTATCACATATCCGACTAAATCCCCCTTATCGTCATTTAGCTTATGACAGCATCCGAGAATTTCCTCGCCCTCTTCCATCGGTATGAATGCTTTATGGTCTAACGGATATATCCCTACAGGCACGCAAAAAAGCCTTGCAATGTATGTTTTTATAGCGTTAAAATATGATTGTTCTTTTTTGTTTAACATATCCTACCTCTAAAAAAGCACCCTTGCCGGGTGCTTTAGTCTTCTAGATGTATCTGCCGGTCCTGCTTGAACGCCGTCTTGCATAAGCTCTTTCATCGTCTCCACCGTACATCATTTTGTATCTTTTTTTCTTTTTGTCCTCTTCGATTTTTTTCTCAAAGCACTCTTCCAATTTTTCTTCATATTCTTTGCAAATGGAATCCTGCATATCTGTAATGTGTTTTGCGTCAAAATCTACCGACTGCAATTTCAAAATCAGTTCTTCTAGGTGTTTCAGTTCCTCTTCCACATCGTCCACCATGCTCATAACTTCATTAAAAGATGACATTTTTCCCATGCTCATCAACTCATTTGCACAATAGGACAGCAGTTCTTTTGTCTCTTCTTCCCACTGCTTATATCCCATAAAGGACGGCTCAATGTACTGTCTTCTAGCATCGGAAGAGATTTCGTGGCGTGTGTAGTCATACCACGACTGTGGTATGAAATTGAGATTTTCTTCATCGCTGTTGTCGCTGACGAGAAAATTCATGTGTTCCAGTACGTAACATTTTGCCTTTCTCCGGTTCATTGTTTCATCATAATAATGATATTCATGCATCTTTTTAAAACCCTCTAAGCCCAAAAATCCGTACAAATCCATCATTTTGTCATGAAATTTTACGCCCTTTGTTAGATGATCTATGATGCATTCAAACACCTCGTCCTCTGACTTGTATTTTTTGTAATTTTTATCTTTTTTGTAGATGTTTCGCTCCATCTTGTTGGCTCTATCGTAACGATTGTCGCGGTACATCTGCCGGAATTCATCGCCGTAAACAGTCGGCATAGTCTCACGCATCATCGGCACGCTGCCTCGATATGTTCCGCTACCCTGTCCTCCTGCCGCTCTGATTTCGCTCATTCTTTCTCTGTTCATCTGTTCCATGCGCGCATCATGCTCATTCATACGCTCTCTATCTTCCATTGTAGGCACTCCTTTCCATCATTCGCTCAAGTCGCTTTATTTTGCCCTCTAATTTCTCGAATTTTTCTAACAGCTTGTCTCCTATTTCTAGCAGATAAACATTATCTTTCGCCTGCCTGTCAGATTGTTCAATGTTGTAAACCTGCAGGACTGTGGACAGTATCCCAATTAGCGCAATGTAATCATCATCAAACATATTTCCTTGCTGATATCGATTCATTATTCCACCTCTTCTTCTGCCACCACTGCAGGTATTGGTGCTGTTCCATTGATGCCAGTCAGGTTATTACAAGGCTCGCAACATGTATGCCCTATTAGTCGGAAAACGCCACCGGTGGCGTTTGTGTCAACACATGTTGAATATTTTGTGCGTGTTCTGAGACCGCATGCCGTAAGCTGTGCGCAGTTTTTCTTTACAAGCGGATAACGTTGTGTGCCGGTTCCAATTGTCACATACACCAGCGATCTGATTGTTGTAGCTGCTGGAATTGCCTGCGCTACAACGATGCAGTATTTACAGTCATCGTTATATGTGCCAGCCGGTAAATTTACAAGTAAAGAATTGGTTGCCGCATCAAAATTTACGGCTGTGCTAATAATTAATTTCTTGCACAGTTTGCAAGTATTTTTGCAAGTCATCTTATACCTCCTAAAAAAATAAGAGGGCATAGACTGCCCTCTTGAATCAGCCTATAAAGGCGAGTTATACTTAAATTTTAGCACCCACAACCGCATCCGTTGCCACAGCCACTGCCATATCCACTTCTGCCAAATGGGTCATAGGAGGTATATGGGCTGCAGGACAGGTATGCCGGAATCGGGCATGGTCTCAGCTGATTTACAAGGTTTGCTGTCTGTGCCTGCTGGCTCAGCTGCAGTTCATATGTTGTCGCCTTGTCTCTCAGGTCCTGAATGGTGTTCTGCGTCAGCGTATCGATGATTCTCTGCGTATTCGCATTGCCTGCCTGAATGATGTCACAAGTGTTCTTTGCGTTCTCAAATCTCACAGAATCAATATTTCTGTTGGTTTCGCAGCAACACTGCTGAGAATCAAATCTTGCCTGTGTCACGTTGTTGTTGACGTTGTTAAATCCGTTGCACAGTTCTGCACTCACGCCAGAGAATCCCTGGCAAAGAGAATTCTGTAATCCGTTAAATCCATTCAACATAGTAGAATTCTGTGCATAGAATCCGTCACATAACCCCTGCTGAATGCCTCTTGTTGCGTTCTCCAGGCTCTGGAAATTCATGTCCTGGCAAAGGTCTGCTCTTGTCAGCGCGCCATTTGCGCCAGCACCTCCACCAAATCCGCCAAATCCGTTATTCCAGCCTCCGCCCCATGCCATGAGGAAGAAGAGGAAAATAACCCAAACCCAGCCGCCGTCTCCCCAGCCGTCACTGTTTCTACCATTTCCGTCCACATTGTAAACGGGCGTGATTCCACAATTTTCCATCATCATGTTTTTTACCGTTCCTTTCTTTAGTTTTATATACTTAAGCCAAAAGGCTATAAGCCTCATTCGTCATACTCAGGCACGTTGATTCCCATGCCTTTCATCTGCTCCACCATGCCGGTAAAATCAACACCTTGCTGTTCGCAAAGGTTCATAACTACCTGTCTTACTTCTTTCGGGCTTTTACCATTCACCATCTGCATGACTCGTTGGTACTGTGGATTCCCTCCCATCATGCTATCTATCATTTGCATTGGGTTTCCTTTTGCCTTTTGCATCATCTGCATCATTTGCATCGGATTCATTCCACCTTGTCCGCCCATCATTTGCCCCATCATGTTCATTAGATTCATTTCTTACCTCCTGACTTCGACGCTGGCTTTTTTTCTTCTTGCATTGCCACGAATGCTCTTTCGTACCCTGCCAGCTTATCTTCAAGATCTGCAATCTGATTGCTGAAAGATCTGCACACCGCCTCCAGTTCTTCTTGTTTTACGTAAGTAAGTGGTTCGATTTCCATTGCGGTATCCGTTGCAGGCTTTGGAATCTCCTGTAATGTATAGGTGTTTAGTGTTGCTGTTCCGTCAAGGTTGATTTGCTTTGTATAAATGCTTTTGTTGCCGATATCAACAAATACATGCAATGAACCGTCCGGGTCTATAATGCTTGCTTTAGCCTCATCAATAGATGTGACTGACCTCGCCTTTACAAAGTTCTGCATGCCTTGCAGGCTGCCAATCGGCTGCATCTGTGGTATGCTCTGCATTTGATTTCCCATCGGAGCAGTATTTTGATTCTGTGCAAATTGTGGATACTGCTGTTCCATTTCCGCAAGCCTTTGCTGCGGTGTCATCATCGGGTTGATTGGCGGATATGCCGGATATCCCATGTACATCGGAGCCATGTCTTTACCTCCTGTTTTTTGACTATCATTTCTGGTTTTATTGTAAAAAAAAATAGCCTATCGGAAGAATCTCCGATAGGCTATAAAAGTCTCGTGAAAGTATCACAGCATTTTATTTAATTTTTTTAGTATTTTCTTATGGTGGCGCTTTATAGTGCTTTCAGAAAACCCCATCATGTCGGCTATGAAGGCGAGTTCTTTGCCTTTCAAATAGTGGAGCCGCATGATTTCTTTATCTTCGTCTGTTAAAATGCAGTTTTCCAAAAGTTCCTCAAAAGTTTTTATGCTGCATATATCTTTGATTTTGCGCCGCGTGTCGATATGTTCACTCATCTTAGATAGGTTTTCCACAGGAAGGGCATTTTTTGCCCTTACCGCTACCTTTACTGTTTGTTTTTTTTCGAGTCGTCTTCTTTACAATTACCTGCTTTGCTGGCATTTCAAATCACCCTTTCTATTGCTCCGTATGTGTAGCATTATCTTTATATTGGTCTCCGGAAACATTGTTGATTTCTGAGTCTTCTCCGTCTACGGTCTGCGTGATTGTTTCGGTTGTTTCGTATTCCCATTGTGACTCATACCACAAAAATGCTCCAACAATGGCTAAATTTACAAGTATGCTTATTGCGAGAATTATGTATATCCTGTTAAGCTGTCTCTTTGTCGTGTCAAGTAAATCTTTTACAACATCTGACAAAGCTATACTTTGACTCAATGCTTCATCTTTTGCGGCTTTTTCTAGTGATTTATTTAGTCTGTCCATTTCAGTCTCCTGTTATTTTCGTTCTAATGCTTCGATTCTTTTAAATAATGTGTTGATTTGCTGTTGCTGCTCTGCAATAGTGACTCTGATTTCCTCATTAAGGTCTCTATGCTCATTTAATGTTTCTTCGATGTTCTCGATCTTTTTAAGAATTGTATCCACTTTGTTTTCTAGGGCGCCTGCATTTTTAGACCTCTGCAGCATACCGGAAACAAACGTCATTACGCCTACAGCGCAGGCGATAATTCCTATCACAAATGTGATTGTCTGCGTTGGTGACATCATTTTATTCTCCTTCTTCAACTTCCGGCAATCCAGTTGAAATGCTTGTTAAAATTGATAATAATCCAGTCATGGCAGACATAGACATCACTGTCAGCCAGTCCACTTCGGTGATCAGGGCGGTTGTGCCAAGTGCGGCAATAGTTGCTTGTGCCATTGATTTGACCGCCCTAATCATTGCACTTTTCCAGAATTTTTTCGGATTCGTTTTTAACTGTTTCATAAATTTACCTCCTATTTTACATCTACATGAACTGATGTGCCCATGTTTGGTGTGTCAGAATATGCATAATTCGCATTGGTTTTTTTATGCCATTTATTAATGATATCCTGTCTTTTGACTTTTGTATTGGTAAGAGTACCATAAAAATCTACGGCTTTACCTTTGGTATGTTTACTGTTAGGAATCGACCCAACTAGACTGTCATTATATTTCTGACAACGCATACCGGATGTAATTATCATCGGAGAGTTATATTCGTCCCTGAGTCCCTGTAGATTGTTTAAAAGGTTTCTGTCCAAATACGATGGGTACCCAGTACAATATTTACCACCGCATTCACATTTAAACTCTTCCAGTTTAAAGTTAGGAGTTCGATATTGCACTCTTTTTGCATTGAGTAATAACTTATCAGTATTGATACCGTATACGCCGTCTATATCGCTTTCACGAGTGAAATATTTCTTCTGCAAGGTTTTGTATGCCCTACGTGTTTTATCGCCCTCTATGCCGTCAATTTTTCCGGCATAAAAGCCTAGTTTGTTTAAATACAGCTGACGGTCCTTTACATTTAACATTTTATACCTCCTAAAAAGAGAGCTTTCTGCTCTCTTACATATCTAACTCTTTCCACAGATTTTCCGTACCAATTGCGCCCGGCTCCCATACATTGTTATCTACCATAGACTCCCACGTCTTTCCACCATGTGTAACCTTGTCGCCTGTCACGTAAGGATTCGTACTGCTAGGCGGCTCCCACGGCGGAATCACGTCCGGATTTGGAATTAGTACCTTTGCCCAAAGTGACGGACTGTCAGGTGGAGCCCATGATTCTTCTACCATGTGAGGCTGCAATACAACATATAGAACTCCATTGTATTGATAACGGTCAAGCCCTTTGTTAATCATCTCTTGCGTAATTTCTTTGCCAATCATGGCTTCCCATTGCGGGTACCATTTTGCATTTTTAGCTGCTACTTCGTTTGTAGCAGTTGGTAGAACATTTTTAACAAGTTCTGCAAGCTCTTTTTGGCTATTACTCAACACTTTTCATCACCTCTTGTCTAATCTCTTCAATGACTTCATCTTTGATGCTCTGGTATTCTTCTTCTGTTAGACCATACAAATTCCCTGTAGGCTCTGTCCAATTTGGATTTTCGTAGAATCCTGTGCTTTCTTCATAACAGTATCTCATTTTTACATTTTCGGGAACATCCTTAATGCCTTTCAAAAGCGCATAAAACTCTGGTGGAAAAGCAACATTTGCTTCAACAATCAACGGATATCCATTGCTCAACTCTGATATTTCAAATGCTTCAGGGTAGGTATTCACCACAACTTTGTCAGATTTGCTAATAACTAATATCATACAATTTCCTCCTTCACTGCAACCCAGACTTCTCC
>CANBFZ010000017.1 GCA_947367725.1 uncultured Eubacterium sp. | reverse complement strand
GGCAATGGGACATCCGCTGCCTTCACCAAGGCGCATACCCAGGTCAAACATCGGTGTCAATCCCAATCTATCCATAGCAATGACATAGCCGATTTCGTAGGATTTGTGAGAAGCAAACATATAGTCCACTACCCGCGGGTTCAGTTCTTTGGCTACGCAGGCGGCTACCACAGAAATAAAGCCATCAATTACCACTGGAATCCGATAGATCGCAGCCCCCAGGAATGCACCCACCATGGCGCAGATATCATATCCGCCCACTTTTGCCAGTTTTTCAATTGGATCTGTCATACACCAGCTGTTGACCGCATCATCTACAATTTTTAACTTTTTCGCAAGACCTTCATCATTGAGACCGCCGCCTCTGCCAACAACATCCTTTGCCGGCGCACCGGTCAGCGCACTGAGCACCGCAGAGCTGGTGGTGGTATTTCCAATGCCCATTTCGCCTACCCCTAAAAGCTGAATGCCGGCTTTTTTGGCGGCTTCTGCTGCTTCAATGCCAATGAGCATCGCGCTGACAGCCTCGTCTCTGGTCATGGCAGCTTCTTTCGCCAAATTGCGCGTGCCGTTTGCAATTCGTCTATTTACGATTTTGACCGGGATCCTGCCATCTTCAGTCAACATGGAGTCGGTATAAAGTTCTTGCGGAATTTCCATGGCAACGCCTACATCTGTCACCAGCAGGTCAATGCCGAAATATTTTGCCATGGAGCTGACGCCAGTGTATCTTCTCGTAAAATTGATGGTCTGGGACAAGGTGACAGACTGTGGCGCAGAAGCGACGCCTTCTACCACAACGCCGTTGTCCGAAGACATGATTGCAACGCATTGCTTGGTTACCTCGTTTCCTACTGCCTTGCCAGTAATGCCTGCAATTTTTATCGAAATATCTTCCAGTTTACCCAAGCTTCCCGGCGGTTTTGCCAGATAGTCCTGCCGCGCTTTTGCCTCTGCCATAGCCTGTTCGTCGAGGCTCTCTATCGTTCCAATTAATTCAAATAATCGTTTCTCATTGCTCATGTTCTTAACCTCTTTTCTGCATCACTCACAATAGGTTCATTTTACCACATTTTTTTCCTTGGGAAAAGTGAAGATTTTGTTATATGTGCTTACAAGCAAAGTCGCATATGTGGCAGTATTTGTACCTGGCACAATTCCCCCTTCCCTTTTTTGTACGAAATCGACTTGTAAAACGGTTCCATTTTTAATATAATTATCATAACAAAACAAATTGAATTTAGAAAAGGATTTGATTCTATGAGTAAGAAAATGCGCAGCAATATTCTGCTGCTGATTACGGCAGTCATTTGGGGCTCTGCCTTTGTCGCCCAGAAAGCAGGCGCAACATTAGAGCCCTTTACATACAACGGCATCCGTATGTTTATCGGCGGTCTTGTGCTGATTCCCGTCATCTATATTTTTAAAGCGATGAACAAGAGCCAAACGGAAGAGAAAAAGACGCCAGAAGAACTTGCTGCTGAACGAAAAACACTGCTGATCGGCGGCATCTGCTGCGGAATCGTCCTCTGCGCGGCCTCTACCCTGCAGCAGTTTGGACTTTATTTTGAAACCACCGCCGGAAAGGCCGGATTTATCACTTCCCTTTATATCGTCATCGTACCGGTGCTGGGACTATTCCTAAGACAGAAAGTAAAACCGATTGTCTGGGGCTGTATCGTTCTCGGCGCCATCGGCTTCTATCTGCTGACCATGGCGGGCAAAGGCGAAGGCTTCTCAATTCATACTGGCGAATTATTTGTGCTGATTTGCGCAGTGGCATTTTCCTGTCACATTCTGGTCGTTGACCATTTTTCGCCAAAGTGTGATGGTATCAAGCTTTCCTGCATTCAGTTCCTCACCAGCGGCGTCATCGGTATCATCGGTATGTTTCTCTTTGAAACACCAGTACTGGCTGACATTTTAGACTGCTGGCTGCCGATTCTGTACTGCGGTATTGTTTCTTCTGGCATCGGCTATACCTGCCAGGTACTGGGTCAGAAAGATGCAGAGCCTGCCATCGCTTCCCTGATTATGAGTTTGGAATCTGTGTTCTCCGTGCTCTTCGGCGCGCTGATTCTCAGTGAACGACTCACCTTGCTGGAAGGTCTTGGCTGCATCGTCATCTTTATCGCAGTCGTCATTCCGCAGCTGCCTACAAAAGAAGAACGGCTCAAAGCAAAATAAAAATTAACCTCTAATTGTGGTAAAAATAATTTCAACTGCGAAATGGCGTCAGATTTTCTGAGCCGTTTTCGCATTTTCTGAAAAACCAGGAAAATACCAGACGCACGGTCTTGCAAGGCTGTGCGTTTTGTCGTATACTGAAAGTGTTGCAAGCCCCCTGGCAAAAGCAACAGAATATTACAGAACAGGAAGTGATACCAATGATCAGCAGAAATGAAGCCTTAGCTCTTTTAAAGAAATACAATCAAGAAGACTTTCACATACACCACGGCATTACGCTGGAATGTGTCATGCGCTATATGGCAAAGAAACATGGTTTTGAAGAAGATGCGGAGTTCTGGGCAGTCTGCGGACTGCTTCACGATATTGACTTTGAAATGTGGCCGGAAGAACACTGCAAAAAAGCACCGGAACTTCTCCGCGAAGCCGGTATTGATGAAGCCATCATTCATGCGGTAGTTTCCCATGGTTATGGTCTGTGCTCGGATGTGGAACCAAACCATCTCATGGAGAAAATTCTCTTTGCCGCAGATGAACTGACCGGCTTAATCGGCGCCGCCGCTTTGATGCGTCCCTCCAAAAGCTGCAAAGACATGGAACTGAAATCCTTAAAGAAAAAATTCAAAGACAAACGGTTCGCCGCAGGCTGTGACAGAGACGTCATCAGAACCGGTGCAGAACAGCTGGGATGGGAACTGGATATCCTCATGGCAGAAGTACTGGAAGCCATGCAAACATGCGAAGATGAAATTGCTGCATTAGAACAATAAACGGAGAAAAAACGATGTATTATGAAATGACCATAGCGGGCTGCAAACGCCAGCTTCCTCTTTGTAAAATTAACGATGATCTCTATATCGGCGCATTTATCATGTTCAGCGATGTAGAAATCACCCGCGCCTGCGCACAGCAGCTGCTTGCCAAAGCCCCTGCATTCGATGTGATCATCACTGCGGAATCTAAGGGCATTCCTCTCGCCTACGAAATGGCAAGACAAGCTGGCATCGACGATTATATCGTTGCCAGAAAAGGTGCAAAACTATATATGCAAAATGTGATCACCACCGAAGTCGATTCCATCACCACCGATCACATCCAAACCCTGTGCCTTGGTCAGACTGAAATCGACAAGATGAAAGGCAAACGCGTTCTGATCGTGGATGATGTCATAAGCACCGGCGAATCGCTGTTATCTCTGGAAACGCTGGTAAAGCAAGTTGGCTGTGAAATTGTTGGTAAAATGGCAGTGCTTGCAGAGGGCGAAGCTGCAGATCGGGACGATATTATTTTCCTGGAAAAATTACCGGTTTTTCACGCAGACGGTACTGTGAAATAAGCGCTGCTGGCACGAAGGATCCACGATCTCCGATCGCCGCACGGCGGTCTATTCCTACTGATTTCATACGAACGGTGTAACACCTCGTTTCTGGGGTTACACCGTTTTTTCACATACTTCCTTTATCACTGGCAGATTAGAACCGTAAAGACAGACAAGTCAGACTGCCATCGATTTTTCTGAATTCACCTGTATCCACCAATACGACAGGATACCCTAAATCCTCAATGATTTTCTGTGTCTTTGGATACCCTTCCGGCACAAGCACAGTTCCGTTGATGTTAAGGCTGTTAATCGCATAAAGCTCATCCGCATCAATGACAAAGCGATTGAATGTCTCAAATGCAGGCATATCATTCATGACAGATGTAACCAGCATATTGTTGTTTTCCAGATAAATCACAAAATCTTTCAGATGCAGTCCCTCCGTGACCGGAACGGTGGAAGAAGTGTAACCGAATTTTGTTACGATCTCGTCAAACTGCTTTGCCCCCGCTTCGTTGGTACGATCAGACAAGCCGACATAAAAATGATCTCCCACACGCATGACGTCGCCGCCTTCCATGGTGCCCGGCGCTTCGATGTAAAAAATCTGATCCTCCTGATAAAATTTCCGGATGGTATCGATAATCTCGTGTTTTTCTCCATTTCTCGAATCTGTCGCCGGATTGGTGATGACTGCACAGCACTCCATCACAACCGCCGGATCTTCTACAAAGCAGGAGTCCGGAAACCTTTCATCTGCTGGAAGTTCAGTCACATCAAGCCCCAGGCTCCGAAGCACTTGCACATATTGATCATGCTGTTTCACCGCATTCTCATAATCTGGCGTACCATCACAGAACTGCGCTGTGGAAATACCGTCAATCAACGCCTTGCATGGCTTTCTTGTAATCGCTCTTTTAAACATATCACAACCTCCTTCAATTTTTCTGTTTTAAAATTCCTTCAAGATAGTTCTACTATATACCAAGTCTATCAATTTTAAAAGCGCATATTTATCATATTTTCTATGATTTTTACACATATATTTTCATGAAAGAGAGATCGGTACAGTTTGCAAGTCCCTGCATAAACAAAACAGCAAGCCGCTGCCTTTCACACGGATTGCTGTTTTTCTCATCCTAAAAAGTCTTTATGCCTCGTCTTTTTCTACCAGTTTACCATACACCACAAGTCTAGCGTCTTCAAATTCATAGGTGCAAGTGCTGAGCATGACAATTTTATCTTCTGCCGTAACCTGTACTGCATCAATATCAATCAAGCTATTTTTTTGAATCTGCGCCAGATAATCTGCTTTTTCTGCGTCATTATCAAACGTGCATTTGTACAGCGGACTGTCTGCAGGAATACGCACTACGCCAAAAATCTCCACATCGTACTCGTGTTTCGGTGTAACTAGCTGCATCACAGGATGCTTGTCATAATAGGCTTTGCTTTCGTATTCAGTCAGTGAATGAAACATACTGCCGTCTTTCATACGATGACCATAAATAATCGTATTAAACGTCCGAAACGGTTTCTCGCACCGGTAATCGATAAACAGCGAACCTTTCCCATTCCATTCTTTATTTACCATACGGTACAGGTAGTAGCTGTTATCCTTTCCCTGCACCACGGGATAGTTGATGACTGTGTCTTTCGAATAAAGCCATGCCTTTACGTCTTTATTTTTCTCGCGCAGCGCTTTAAAATTGATATGTTCAAAAGTTTCCGTGTCGACACCTGCAAGCAGCTGCAATTCTTCGTATGTTTTCGTTCCTTCGTGATACTCACTGAGAATCCCTACGATTTTATAAATGCAGACACCAATAATCACAAGCAGCACGGCAATGATGATCTTGTATATCCATTTGCTTTTCTTTTTTTTCTGCGTCTCCATGAATCACCTCTCCTTTTTTCCCTATTGTATCATAAAATAATTTCCATTTCATTGTTTTGCGCATAAATTTTTCTCTGGTTCAAATATTAAATCCATGGAACTGATTATATTTATTTTAGGCGGTATCTTCTATGGCCTTACAGAAATTCTCTATCGCGGATATACCCACTGGACCATGGTGCTGACAGGCGGCGCCGTAGCATTTACATTTTATCTGATGACGCCCTTTTTATTCCAGATGAATCTATTTCTTGCCGCATTGACCGGCGCGCTGATTATCACCTTTTTTGAGTTTTCCATGGGCGTTATTGTCAATCTCTGGCTGCAATGGGACGTCTGGGATTACTCTGCGCTGCCAGGCAACATACTGGGGCAAATTTGTCCCAAATATACGGCTTACTGGTTTTTAATATGCCTTGCGTTCTTCTCGCTGATAAAATATAATAGAGGTATCTTTTTCTAGTAAATTACGATTGGAGATACCATTATGCCAAAATATGACTACGGAAAACTGCAAAATGGCAGTGATATCAGAGGCGTCGCCTTAGAAGGCGTCGCGGGTGAGCCAGTTAATCTGGACACGGAAGCAGCTGGCAGACTTGCCAGAGGATTTCTGTTCTGGCTTCACCATACCACAGGCAAAGAAACGAAAGATTTAACCATTTCCATCGGCAGAGATCCCAGACGCTCCGGCGAGAAGATCGTCGAGGCATTCTGCGATGCGATTTTGCCTTACGGCTGTAACGTTTTAAATGCTGGTCTTGCGTCCACGCCGGCCATGTTTATGTCTACCATTTTTGACGAATACCAGTGTGACGGCGCAGTCATGGTCACTGCAAGCCACTTGCCATGGAACCGCAACGGCATGAAATTTTTCGGAAAAGACGGTGGTTTAGATCAAGGTGACATCGCCGATATCATCACTTTTGCAGAGTCCGATTCGGTACTGCATTCTATCAGACCAACTACACCGGGTACACTAGAAACCATCCCGCTCCTTTCTACCTATGCTGCACATCTTCGCAAACTCATTACAGACGGTATTGGCTGCTGCGAAACCGATATGCCGCTATCTGGCATGAAAATTACCGTGGATGCGGGCAATGGGTCCGGCGGATTTTATGCAGGCAAGGTGCTGGCGCCTCTAGGGGCAGACGTTTCTTCCAGCCAGTTTCTTGCACCGGATGGTAACTTTCCGAACCACGCGCCCAATCCAGAAGACAAAAAAGCCATGGCTGCTATCTGTGCGCAGGTCAAAGCCTCCGGCAGCGATCTAGGACTCATCTTTGACACAGATGTAGACCGTTCCTCCGCAGTTGACGAGCTAGGGCAGGAAATCAGCCGCAATGGCATTGTTGCCATGGCAGCAGCGCTGATTGCAGAAGCGCATCCCGGCACAACGGTCGTCACTGACAGTATCACCAGCAATCAGCTAACGGCGTTTTTAGAAGATCAACTGGGACTAACACATCTGCGTTTTAAACGCGGCTACAAAAATGTCATTAACAAGTCGAAAGAACTTTGCGAGTCAGGCGTAGACAGCCAGCTTGCCATCGAAACCAGCGGTCATGCTGCATACAAGGAAAACTATTTCCTCGATGACGGCGCTTATCTCGCAACAAAAATTGTCATACAAGCAGCACTGCTGTTCCGCCAAGGACACGGCATCTCCAGCCTGATCGCCGCGCTGGAGTCGCCTGCAGAATCCATTGAAATTCGGTTTCCAATCCTGACGGAAGCCTTTGCCGCTTACGGCGATCAAATACTGCAGGATCTGGAAAACCTGGCAGCTGCCGGTCAGCTGCAGGGAGCGTCCCTTGTTACACCAAATTATGAAGGTGTGCGCATTCACTTTACAAAACCGTCCTGCAAAGGTTGGCTACTGCTGCGAAAATCGCTGCACGACCCAATCATGCCGCTGAACATCGAGTCTGATGTAAAAGGTGGTACAGCAGAAATCCGTAGCGTACTGAAACCAATCCTGGCAGCATACGACAAATTGGACACCAGCAAGCTATAACGAACCGTGATTTGAATCCCCCTTCAAAAGAGTGTTCACTCCAGGGCTATAATTGGCTAGCGTCTCAAGGCGCTAGCTTTCACTTTGTTCAATCTATATTACCTTTCCCACTTTACTTATGCCACGAAGAGAATTTCTTTATTTTGTAAATGGCATCTTATTCTTTCACGCCCAGTTTATCAATTGCCTGGTTATGCTTTGTTGCTCCTTGACATAAATCCTAATTCGGATTATAATAAAATAATCCGAATTAGGATTGAAATAGATAGAGAGGAGTAGATAAAATGCAATCAAACAGAGAAAAAATTAGACGACTTATGATCGCGATCGACCAAATTGATGAAGCATACTACAAAGTGTTACGAAAACTCCACATAAAGGATAATGCTTTTGTTTTGTTTTATGCCATTTCAGACGGAAAATCTTATTCACAAAAAAGGATATGTGACGAATGGTCTATCCCACGAACAACGCTCAACACCATTGTTCAAGAATATATTGAAAAAGGATATATTTGTTTAGCCTCTACGGGGCACAAAGAAAAGGAAATTGTATTAACTGATATAGGAAAAGCCTTTGCAGAAGAAATCTTAACACCGATTTTTATAGCAGAAGAAAAGGCATTAGCGCCATTTCTCAAAACAACGTTTGTAGAACAAACTGAAGATTTAGCAGAACGGATTCAAATCGAATTTAATCAAATCAAAAAATAAAATTGTAGAAAGGAAATTGATTATGTCGGAAAAGCTCAATATCAAATTAGAGAAAGTCACCTTAGCGGAACTTCCACAATTCACCGAAAATTTGCAGGAAGCATTTTCTATTGCAGTAAAAGAAAAATTCGGAATCAGCGAACCAATTCCTTCCGAAAAAGAAGTGCAGTCATCATTTCATTCTGAAGGCGCAGTAACCTATCATATTATTTTGAATGAAAAGCGTATAGGCGGTGCAGTCCTCACGATCAATGAAAAAACACAGCACAATTCGTTAGACCTATTTTTTATCTCACCGGAAAACCACAGCCATGGTCTAGGGCTTGCCGCATGGAAGGCCATAGAAGCGAAGTATCCAGATACAATTGTTTGGGAAACCTTAACGCCTTATTTTGAGGAACGGAATATTCACTTTTATATCAATAAATGCGGTTTTCACATTGTTGAATTTTTCAATGCGCATCATATTGACCCGAATGTGTTCTGCCCAGAAGCTCAATCAGATGAACCCGTAATGGGCACAGATACTTCTTTCCGCTTTGAAAAGGTGATGAAATAACATATAAAAAATATAGTGATCCATTTTGCCACATTTTTTCGGACAAATACAAAAGCCTCCATATCAATAAACTTTTCCTGATTTTTTAAAAGGCAAGGTGGCACAATACACAAAAAATAATTTCTTATAAAATGCACGTGGAGAGATCAAGACCACCAATTGAAACCTTGCGCGCTTTTTAAAGCGCTAATACCGCTTTGCTTCCTCTTCTCCCTGCAGCATCCGCAATGCCCCAGCAGCCAGCGCTTCCATTTCACGCTCTCCCGGCATGACGACAATCTCTCCGATATGACCACAGTACGCCCTGATCATATCCGTCAGAAGCGCGGAATAGGCAATGCCGCCGGTCAGGATGATAAAGTCCACCTGTCCCTTCAAGGTGCAGGAAAGTCCCGCAATGGCTTTTCCAATCTGCAGCGCCATCGCTTCATAAATCATCTTTGCATACGTATCTCCCTCTGCAATGCGCCGTTCTACTTCTCTGCAATCCTTCGTCCCCAGATAAGAATATAGTCCGCCCTTTCCGCTGATCAGCGCTTCTATGTCGGCCTGCGTATGGCGTCCATCAAAGCAAAGTTTCTGAAACAGAAGCAGCGGCACACCGCCGGAACGCTCCGGCGCCATAGGTCCATCATCATAAGAGGCAACGTCGATTACTTTCCCGTCTTTCCACGCATTCACAGTGATTCCGCCTCCCATGTGGCAAACAATAAACTGCATGCTGCGATACGCTCGTCCTAAAGAAGCAGCGTGTATCATCGCCTGTGCTCTGGAATTGAGCAGATGGGTTGCACCATATTTTTCAATTTCTGCGATCCCTGTCACCTTTACTGTATCCAGCAGATCACACCCCATAGTCGAATCGTAAATATACGATGGGACGTGCAGCGGTTCGGCTATTGCAAAAGCAAGGAGTGCACCAAGACTGGAAGCATGCTGGGGAATATCTGGACTTGCCATTCGATCGCAGAGTTTCTCATTGACCTGATACCCGCCGCCAGAAAGCCCATACACCATTCCGCCGCGACCCACCACTGCAGACAAACGTTTGAAATCGTAAAAAGACCGCCGCAGAAAGTCTAAAATCATATCCTTGCGGTAATTTTTCTGCGCAGCTACATTGGGAAATGCATTGATGATTTCATCATCGTGCACAATATTTTCTTCCAGCAAGGGAGCCGGTCCATTGCTTTCGCTGCAGTAACGGTACACTGCAATTTTCGTTGATGTAGACCCCGGATTTATCACCAGGATATCGTTCATTTCCATTTATCCTTCTCCTCTCAGCATTGCAATCTCTCTGCCATATCCGGCAAGATCCGGCTGCGGTGTTTCTAAAATGCAAGGAAGTCCCATAAGTTTCGGGTGATTGATGACACGCAAAATCGCCTCTTTTCCGATTTTGCCCTCCCCTACGCAGGCGTGTCGATCTTTATGTGCACCAACAGCATTTTGACTGTCGTTAATATGCAGCGCTTTCAGCCGATCCAGACCGATGATGCGATCGAATGCAGAAAGCACACCATCCAAATCTGCCGCAATATCATAGCCGCCATCACTGACGTGACAGGTGTCCAAACAAACGCCGATTTTTTCGTCATATGTCACTCTGTCGATGATCGCCGCCAGTTCTTCAAATTTACTGCCCACTTCACTGCCCTTTCCCGCCATGGTTTCCAGTAAAATGGTGGTGGACTGCTGCGGCGTAATGATTTGGTTAAGCAGGTCTGCAATCAGCGTAATGCCGGTTTCCGTCCCCTGCCCTACATGACTGCCCGGATGAAAATTATAGTAATTTCCCGGCACATATTCCATGCGCACCATATCCTCTCGCATAACCATATGGGCAAACTCTCTGGTTTTCGCCGCAGCGGAACATGGATTTAGTGTATAAGGCGCATGCGCAACCAACTTGCCAAAGTGGTATTCCTCCATCATAGCAAGCAGTTTCTCCGCATCCTTTGGATCAATTTCTTTCGCTTTTCCTCCTCTGGGATTTCTAGTAAAAAAGGCAAACGTGTTGGCGCCAATGTTAAGGGCGTCTTGCCCCATCGCTGCAAATCCCCTGGAACAGGAAAGATGACAGCCTAAATATTTCTTCTTTTCTTCATATCTCATACTCATAGAACTCATTATACTCGTCTCAAATGACCTTGTCAAAAGATTCCCACCGATGGTAAGTTCATTGCACAACAAAAGAGCCGCAAGATCCATGGCACACAGCCCTGCGATCTTCGGCTCCTAAATCATTCTTCTATATCACAGCCTAATGCCGCTCCAGCGCCGTAGAAAATACCACCTGCGTTTCGGTTTTTCCAAACACCTGCAGCTTTCCGAGAAATTCATCTAAAAGACTGGTTGAAGAAAATACCACTTTTAAAATCATAGAATATGGTCCTGTAATATGGTTGCATTCCAGCACTGACTTTTCTGCCTTAACAAAGTCATAAAATTTCGGGCAATCCTCTGGTTCTACAGTAATCATAATGAACGCCTTAATCCCATAGCCCAGCTTTTCTAAATCCAGATTGGCATGGTAGCCTTTAATATAGCCGTCCTTTTCCAGTTTATCCATTCGCGCGGAAACTGCCGGCGTTGTCAGATATACCAGTGCTGACAGCTCTTTCATCGGTGTGCGTGCGTTCTTTCTAAGCTGATTCAAAATTTTGATATCAATCTCGTCTAAATTTCTCATAAAAACCTGCCTTTGTAAAATTCCATTACTACTATACCACACACAAACAAAAAACAGAACCCAAAAGTAAAACTTTTGGGTTCTGTTTTTGATGATTAGGAACTATTATTATGCTTTGGTAATTGCTTCTTTTATCTTGGCAGGCATCACTCTGCATTCGTCCTCTGTATTGGACGCGACAGAAACGCGAATGCCTCTGCCCATTGGAATACAGAAAATATTCATTTCCTGCAGCAGTTCACCAGCCGCTTCTGGTTTTTCACATGGAATTGTAACGAAAAAACCGCTGTCATACGGGCAGGCTGTCAGTCCTGCTTTTTCGGCTTCCTCCATAAAAATGGCGCCGCGCCTTCTGAGGATCTGTAAATAGTGCTCTCTTTCCTCTGTTACCTTTGCCATCAGGGCAGGATCTTCCACGATGTTCGCCAGCACTTTCATTGCCGCTCTGTTGCCGTTGGACCAGGATGCTCTGCATTCTACACTCATCACATCCACAAATTCCTTTGCAACCTCTGCCGTCTGCGCCATACAAAGGAGCGCGCCGCAGCGCATACCGTACATGGTGTATCCCTTGGATGCGCTGAACGCAATCAAAGGCAGAATATGTGCAGGAAGACCAACCAGTTTCTTCAAGAAAAATCGATATGCAACTGCATCACCGGAGAAATCCAGATATGCGATATCCACAAGCAGCGCAATTTTTTTGCCTTTTCCTTCATAAGTACGCAGCACCGCCAGTACCTGATCCCAGTCTTCCTCTGTAAAGGTGTAGCCTGTTGGGTTATGCGCCGGCGTATTGATGATAATCAGCGTTTCATCCTGCTCCGCTAAAATCCCTGCCAATTCTGTCTCAAAAGACTTGCTGTCAAATTTCAATTCTTCGTTAAAGAGTCTGTAAGTAGAAACACTGCGTCCAATTTCTGCTGCAACCAGATTATACGGATTCCAGTGCCAATCGCTGACCAGAATCTTGTCTCCAAAAGCGGTATATGCGGAAATGGCATTTCTGATGGAGCCAGTGCCGCCCGGTGTATAACAGCTTTCTACAAAGACGCCCTCTGGCATATCATCCATGAAAACTGCTTTTTTTACAGCTTCTCTGTATTCAGGTAACCCCAGAATCGGTGCATACGCTGCGTAATCCTCCGGCTGCAGATGCCGAATGCATTCCATGACCGAATCCAGTACCACTAATTTTCCTTCATCATTGAGCAGAACGCCAATGGTGGAATCAATGACATTCTCTTTACCTATTTCTGCTATTCTTGCTTTTGCCTTGGAAGAAACCCCGAAGAGTTTGTCAGGCGCCCCAATGGTGGTTCTTCCATTTTGCTGTGCCATAATCATTTCGCACATACCTCCTAAATTTCTATGGTTACATCTTACTTCTATTTTATACCGGATATGCCCGGTTCGTCAAATCATACTTATCCGGATCAATTTTATGTGCTTTGGCATCTCTGTATTTAAAATACTCGGTTGCTACTTTCGGGAACAATGCATAAGACAGCACATCTTCGTCCTGGGTTTTAAACACGGAAATTTCCCGCTCCAAAGTGTCAAGTTCTGGTTCCAGCAAATCTGCCGGACGACAGGTAATCGGCTTTGCATCCCAAATGG
>CANBFZ010000016.1 GCA_947367725.1 uncultured Eubacterium sp. | reverse complement strand
AAACAGGGTGTGGTCTCCTGCCACAAGTCCGTAGCGGGGGTCCAGTACCATCTGATTGCCGGGAATCCCGTCATGGGGCGCGCCCTGCATCACAAAGGCAGCGTTGCCCAAATAAGCGCCGCTGCCATCCACGCGAAAATGTGTCACATTTGGCTGCTGGGTTACAGCGTCCACACCGGTTGCTTCAATGGTCAATTTGTTTCCGATGAGCATATTTCCAATCAGGCTTTCCGCAACTACACCCATCACCGACTTTTCCGTGCCATCCACATCCACCGAAAGCTTGCCCAGGGCAAGTCCTGCCGTATTCCATCCATCATCGGTAAATACAATCTGATTGTGAATCATACGCACTTCGCATGGGTCGAAGACCCCATTTTCTCTGTCTGTCAGTCTGCGCAGATGAATCCCCGCGCCGTCGATTAAAACATCCTGATTTTTCCCATTGATGATGGCGCGTTTGCTCACATCCAGCGCCGAGTGTATCAGTTTTTCCACATCGTTTTCGATATTGGAATTATGAAATGCGCTGTAACTGAACTTGCTGGCATCAAGACTTGCTGCCTGTTTGGCAGTTTTCCCGATGATGTCTGCCAGCAAAAATTCCGGATGATTGGCTCTGAACTTATTGCTCAAAGTCATCTGAAAGCTTTCCGGCTGTTCAAAATTCAGCTTCATTTCAATGAGAATCGGCTGCAGATACATGCCGTCCTTCCACTCTAAGTTTACCGATTTGCCAAGGGCAATTTGATTCCGCAGCTCACTGAACGCAGCAAGCGCCATAAAGTTGGCGCTGTCCACCGAAAACTCGTAGGACGGTCTTGCCAATTTGTCTAGGCAGGAGACGCCGTAATCGTACAAATCCTGCACCGTATTCTGCTGCTGATACAGGCTTGCGTCCAAGGTCAAAGTCAACGTGCCACCGGTCAGTTGAAAAGATAAATCGCCAACCTCTTCATGGGTAAGTCCTGTCAAGCTGCCACTTACCACAAAGATTCCGTTAGAATAGCGCATGTCATCCCCGTTGTAAGACGGATGCTCCACATGAAGCACTACGGTACAGCCATAACTTCCATCAATCCCAGGCTCTGCCTCAATGGACAGGGTCGAATTCACCGCGGTTCCCGTCAGCAAAAAATCACCGGATGTATTCTGGACGGTCAAAACGCCCAAATCAATCGAGAAAAATCGTCTTCCCAAATAAACCGTATCCAGCGATTCCAACAGTTCAGAGAGTTTTTGCCTTTCGCTTTCAGAAAGGTTCAGCGCTGCCAGCTCCTCTGGCGACAGATTTCTATTGTCGCCGCTTTCCTTGATGCTGCCCTTTGTAATCGACACCTGATAACCATCTGAGGCGCTGACTTTCCGGCAAGTCTGCAGCTCGTCAGAAACCTCTGATACCACATAAGTGCTGTCCTGCAGCGAATCCTCTTTCAGATACGGATTTAGTTCCTTCAGCTCATCTGCAGTAAAGTATCTGTCAAAGCTGCAAAAACCGCTGATTTTTTCCAACATAATATAATTTTCTTCCAGACTTTTTTCCAGCTTTTCCACTACCTGCTTTTGCGCCACCACCGCAGCGGTCAGCGTGTCAATCTGCTGCTGACATTTGGCGATATCCGCAGCCAATGCTCCACCAGGATTCGTCTTATAACTATCCATCACCAGAAGCTGCGCATCCAAATCCTTTTGCAAATCCGCCAGCCGTACGGCTTCACCATTGCAGACAGCCGAATCTGTGCAAATCGCAGCGTGTATCTTGCTGAAAATGGTCTGATACTGCCTGCAGTCTCCTTGCCACCGTTTCCACTTCTCACCCAGCGTCTGTGGAATATCCCCAATTTCGATGAAATAGTCCAGGTTGTAAATTTTGTTTCCGCCGAGTGGGTTCACGCTGGTAATATCCGTATCCTCCGCACCGTATACGCTGAGACAAGTAACGATTTCATCGCTGAGTTCCTCAAAACTTTGGTTCTCAATAAGATTGACCTTTGAGAGAAACAGCGGCACATTGGAAACCGCTGACTCCGCGTCGTAAACGTGAATTTCTCGCATTTCCGTTTCGAAGAGAAACATGCAGGAATAGGATTCCTGCAGCGTGTTCATCATCAGCGAATATACAGAGTCCGCCGAAATATCAAAGGTTCTGTAACGGGTCGCCACTGCCGTATCGATATGTCCGATTTTCCAGCCGGGAACCCCCGATAAAAGAATGTCCATGATGGTATCTTCGTTTTTCCCCACCGGATCGTAAAACATATAGGTGCCGCTTATGGCAGAAACGGTCTTGTAATTCAGTTCGTACTCCAAGGAATACGCTTTGCATTCTTTCACCTGTGTGATTCCATCGTCTTTGACCGTCGGATTAACCAGAATAAAAGTGCCGTAAGGCTCCATGGTGACTGTGCGCATACCGGAAAGTTTTTCAAAACACGGATTGTCCGAAAGCCTGTCGCCGTCCATGTACTGCCTTGGCACACTGAAACTGATTTCCGATACATCGTTAAAGCGAAACTCCGCCTGCAGATCATAATACCCGCTCACCGGACAAATCGGCGCACCAGTCATGGTCTTCAGAAACAGCACCGGCTGTCTCAGCTTTCCGCCCGGCTCCATCTGCAAATCATGAAAATTTACAATCATCTTACACACCTCCTTTCCTCAGAAACTCACACTCGACGCGCAGAAGGCCGCTGCCTGTAAAGCACAGCACGTTATCCCCTTTTACAAGGCGGAAAAAGTAGTGACGGCTTTCCTCATCGCCGAAGCAGTCGTAGATATTGAGTGCGCTGCTGTTGCAGGTGATAATCTGATTCTTATTGTCCACCTTTACGACAAGTTCTTCGCTGCCGTCATCTGCGGTAAAGTCCTTCGGCACTCGTATCGTAAAAGGACGATTGCCATCACTTGCATTGATTACGGTAAAAGCCTCACAATCCTTTGAAAGGCGCAGTTCCATCTTTGGGTAAAGATAGCCGGAAAATGCGCTGTCGTTTCTCAGCACCACTTTTTCTAACGTCTTTCCTGCTGCGTTTTTCACGGTTCCGTCCTCAACCCGGTACGAATACTGTACCGGATATTCATAAGCGAACTGACTGTCACACACCACAGTGCAGCGAAAAGCTGCCGCAAGTCCATGAAAGTGAATCAGCTGCACATTCTGTATCAGCGCCTTGTATCGCCAGCCGCTCATATCGTCCTGCTCGATTTCCAGCCACTTGTAGGTATCGCAGGATGTGAGCCAGTCCATGATTTCGTCAATCTGTTCCCGCTCCAGGGATTTCACGCTTCCGACCACAAAAGACCAGGTCAGCGGCTTATTCACATTGAGCCCGAAAAACAGCGGGTCTGTACGAGACGCCAATCTGGTTTCTGTAATTTCCGACTCCCAAATCGGCTCTTCGGTTATCGCCTGGTGATCCAGATAATAGACCAGCAGTCCAAAATCATCGCTGGATTTCCCATCGTAAGTAAACGATTTTGCTGTAAACATCATTCATTCCTCCTTTTCTCATTTATTATTGTCTTTTCATTGCATTTGCTGCGGCACGAGACGCGTAGCCCCGGCGATTCATAGCGGACTGCAGCTTGGAAAGGGTCTGCCCGGAAATATAATCGCCATACTCGCGGAGCGCTTTCACAGTATTCGCATCGGCATTTCCTTCGATGGTGACAGGCGCCTGCACATTTACTACGATATCCCCCATGCCAAGACCTCCGCTGCTTATACCGGAAAGCCCTGTCTTGTGCAGTCCTTCTGTCAAAAACGTCAGCGCCTGCATCTGTATGCCGAGGCGCTTTTGGTCGGCACGGTTCAGTACCAGTTCTCCCTTCTGCAGCAGCGCATAGGTTTCGTTCTGCTTCGGTGTTGGAACGTAGCTGCCGACAAAACCTGCGGAAAGTCCGTCGTGGAAAATCTGCCATTTGGCGCTGGTGCCTTTATATTTGTGCAAATGGAATTTCTTTTCTTTACTATTCCATTCCAAATGGGCTTCGCCATAACTCCACATGGACTTAAGGGTTTTCAGCTTCGATTTCAGTGCTTTTTCTTTTTCTGACTTAGACTTCTTAGAATCGTTGATTTCTTTCATTTCATCAATTAATTTATACGTGTGTACTGTGACTCTGCGATCCCCCTGTTTTCCCGCATAGAATACCTTGTTTTCTGTATCATACCAGATATTCCCATTGTTCCAACCGCCTCGCTGCAGTCTGTCCAATATAGCAAAATTATAGTCTTCACTTGCCGCCCGCGAATTCTTCGGCTTGATCGCCTTTTCTACTTCTGCTTTCGAGATATACGCTGCCGATGGGTTATCACTATTTCCTAGGTTCTTTTTCTGCTCCTGCTCCGCAGTTTTTTGCGCCTGCAAAATTTGTACAATGTCCGAGCCATACTGCGTTAAAAGATCTTTACATTCAATCCATATATCTGATACGGTATTTTTCATTCCATCTCCGTACTGATAATTGTAGCGGTTCAGCTCTTCCAACAGGCGGGAAGGATTGGTATTTTTGATATAGCTATAAACATATTCCTGCCACTGTCCCGCATGCTCCATCTGTTCATTCAGCCCATCAATCTTATGCTGCATCGCTTTTTCATAAGCATCGCTTGCCTCGTCAAGTGCTTTCACCTTGGCGTCATAGGCTCTGTCTGCTTGTTTCTCACTGATGTCTTCCTGCTTCTGCCGGATTTCCTCCATGAGGGCGGCATACTTCGCCTTACCTTCGCGGGAATTATCCAGCGCCAGCACTGCGGCTCTTGCCTGCATTTTCGCCAGCTCTTCCCCCTGCTCTTTCATCTCTCTCTGATAGGAAAGTTCATCTCGGGTGAGATCCAAGGATTTTTTCTTCTGGTCAACAATCTCTTTATACTTATCAACCTGCTCTTCCAGCGCGTCGATCATATCTTCATGGCGCTGTTTCAGCATGTCGGAAACCATGTCCGTCAAACTATTGATCGAATCTACGCGCTTCTCGATTTTCTCCAGTTCTGCCTCAGCAAGTTCCCGCTCCGCTTTCAACAGTTTTTCTTCCAGCTTACGGTATATTTCCAGAAAATCTTTGGTACTGCCAAATAAACCAGCACCATAATCTTCCTGCAGCCGCTCCATTTCTTTTTTCCAATAAGTGACTGCATTCTTTCCAGGTCCCCAGTCCTGCTTCAGTTCACGTCGCTCAATAAACGCTTCTTTGGCGCTAATCCGATCATTCCAGCTCTGCACCACTTTCTTCGCAAGTTCGATGGAAGCTTTGGCATAATCCTCTTCTGTGGACTTGCGCCCCTTGAGCCACTTGTCCATCAGCGCCTTTGTCTTTTTATAATAGGTTCTGATGCTGATAGTGCCCTGGTCATAACTTTGCTCCAATTGTTCTTTATAATGAGAAAAAGCATCTCTTCTGGCAGCGATTACATCATTTAAATGCTGGCGATAATCGGCGGCATTGCCCTTCTGCCCTTTGAGATATTTTTTTCCCAGCGCAGTGAGTTTCTGATAGTAACGCGTATAGGAAATCGTGTTCTTTGTCAGCTGGTCATCCAGCTTTTCCTTTGCAGCGTTGTACTCGTCACGGCGTTCCTCCGAAGGCTTTTTCTTGGGGGTAGAATCGCCGCCGGAGGTTGGGGTTGAAGGCGAGGATAACCCTGACGGCATATAACTGCTATTAAATGAAAACATATTTTCATATGCTGCTTGCGCTTCACCATACAAAACTGCTGCTTTTCCAATTAATCCTCCTATTATTACTGCATTTTCTCCTTTGGGATTTTTTTGCAACTCCTGGATTTGAATCATGATTTCAGCATATTGTGCTAAACTTTTTCCAGCAACTCCCGCAGCAAGGCCTACTTCATATAAAAACTTCGCATTATTAGCAACAACCTGCGAAAAGCTGCTCCCTGATACATAGGATTGATATGTCGCAAGTAGTGCGTTTTTCTGTGCAGCATTTAACGCTGCTGTCGCATTTGCATTTAATACTAAATTATTTTTTAGTAATGTTTGAATCTGTGCTCTTGCCTGTTCTTTTTCCTTCTCCGTCGCAGACGCATTCTGTAGTTTTGCCATTGCTAGCCTGTACTCTACGACTTCCTGCGCATTGGAAACACCCATCTGCTTCAGCTGGCTGATGTATAACTCCTTATTTTTATCTGTCAGATTTCGCATTACATCTTCGCTACTCAGATACGCGTTTACCAGACCATTTATTGCTGCCTCAACATCTTCAATAGATGAAGACGAATCGCTCAGCACTTCAATAGCATTTTGAAACTCTTTGGTATCTGACATGGAATCAAAGGCTTCTGCAACACCCTCTATGGTCTCGATAGATACCTTGCCGTCGTTTTCAGCAAATTCACTGCAGGCACTTCCCAGCGCACCCATGGCATTTTCCATGTTGGAAATTTCATTGATGGAGTCCTCCAAGCTTGGTGCCTTGACTTCAATCTTTCCGCCGGAATCTTTCAGTTCCTGCAAGTGCTCAGCTAAGTCATCCACTGAAATCCCTGCCTCCTCACAGGCAATTACAAATTCTTCACCAAGCTGTTCTTTCAACGAAGTTTCGCTGAAAGTAAAGTCCTTATTTTCCAGCAACCTGTTCAGCTTATTTCCATAGTTTCGGAATTCGTCTTCACGAAACGCGCCGCCCAGCAAATCGTCCAGCGACAATGTTCCGTTAGCAAGCAGTCCTTCGTTGATTGCGGATTTTGTGCTCAGAACAAAGGCTTTCACCTCTGCGCTTGCGGTGGAAAGGTCGATGTTGTTCATCTGTTCTTCTGCTTTTGATGCCAAATCCAGAATTTCTTCATTGGCATTTTTCATCTGCGCAGCATATTCTTTTCGGTCTGCATCGGTCTTTGCCGAGGCATAATTTACCTTTGCATTCTCATATCTGGTTGTTGCAATTTCAATCTGCTCATCGATGCCCACTCTTTTCTGGGTTCTATCCGGTCTAGTGATAACCTGCGCATAGCCTTTCAATGCGTTATACGCGTCGTCACTCGCCTTCTGTTTTTGCGTTTTCTCCTGTGCTTCCAATAAGGCTTTCTGCCGTTCTAGTTTCGCATTTGCCTCTTCAAGTGCGTCCAGTTCTTTCTCCTCCACCAGCGACAGCGGTCCTTTATTTCTCAGTTCAGAAATCCTGTCCTGGGTGGTTTTTAGTTCACTGTTCAGGCTTTCCAGGTTGGACTGGGTTTCTTCCAATTTCTGCGCAGACTCTGCTGCCCATTGCAAAAGATGATCCTGGGTCGGCACCAGATTCCACAATGCCTGCAACCCTTTGAAAAGCAAGTTGATTGCTTCAGAAACGGCGTAGAAGAGGGCAAAGCTCTTTAGCATCGCGCCGAATTCAAAAGCTGCCATTTTTGCTGCTGTACCAAGACCTTTCATGCCGGATGCGCCGACAAGGGCAGCCGAGCCAATTTGTTGGTATTGGATGGCTGCACCATTGGCGGATCGAGCAACACGTTTAAGTTCTGCAGAAACTCCCTCTAAATGCTTTCTACTTGCCTTTCCTGAAGACATTCCATCTTTTAGTGCCTGATTATACTTTTTAACAGCATCCAGTTCACTATCACGGATTACCAATCCTTTACTGCTAGTAGTATCGGAAAAGTATTTTCCAAACCCAACCTTTCCTGGCTGGTTTCCTTCATATTTCACTCTGTTACTTTCACAAGTGCTTCTTGTTACTGACCGTAAATTTGATTGAAAAAGCATTTAGATGATGATATACTGAATGAAAGCGAGGTGAGGATTCATGGAGAAAAAAATCCATCTATTTATGTGTAATAGGTGTGCTATGCCAGATGATTTGGAAGTTGGCACCGTCCAGCGTTGTTCCGACTGTGGTGGTAAAGTCATCGATACAGGCAAATCCTACGAAGAATGGGAAGCTGCTCTTGATCAAATGCCTGATGCCCCCGCTAAACTTCCAAATTCTGAGTACTTTGACTTTGAAGATGTTTTTGAGTTCGTGCGCAAACAGGTCATTGACCCTTTAGGCTCATACGATCCCGAAATGGAAAGGGAAGTTCTTCAGAGAACTGCTATTCCCTCTGGTCTTCACTGCCCGCGTTGTTTTTCCACCAATATCAATACCCGCGGCGGCTACGAATATGGTTCAAACGGCGTTGGAGCCTCTGGCTACGGCTGGGATTCCGGTGATGGTTTAGTTGCTACCGGATATCGTAACGTCTGCAAAAATTGCGGTTACAAATGGCAACGTTAATCCTTTCACATCTATTCAGTATACGAAGGCGCTTTCTGCGCCTTTTTCTTTTTCAATTTCAATCATTACGGCGGCAGGGCACTTCATCCCTGCTCTGCAGGCTCTCCCTGCAGTTCAGACTGTCTCTTCAAAGCTATCTATCAGATAACTCCGGCTTCCTTACAGTCGTTGAACCTTCCCCTTGCAATTTACGTTTAGGGGCTTGGCTGCTGATTTGGCATTTTACAGTACTTAGCACCGCTATCTTTCAGCGGCTTTTTCTCAGCCTATACCATCCTGCATGTTTTTTCTGGGTTTCCCACCATGACGTCTATCGTTTCCGATTCCGCTTTGGTCTTGCAGGCTTTAGCCTGTTCCAGCAATTTGAAAGCTTCATATCAGCTACATGGCTGACAGCCTAACGCTTGCCTAACAGACTTGCGGTAAGCGGGCAAATCTTTTACCTATGATATCGTTTTTCTTAAGCCAATCTGGCATTATCATTGACAAACTACCAAGCGTTTGCGGAATTGATAAAAGTGCTTTATCATCCACCTTCGGTTTCACCTTCACCTCAACGGTCTGCTGAATCTTCGGAATTGCAACATGTAAATCCTTTAATTCCGCTTTCATCCGCGAGATATCCTTCTGTGACAGTTTCACGCCTACTTCCAGCGGTGCAGTGTGCAATTTGCTCGTTGATTTCGCAACTGCCTGTTCCAGTTCTTTCTGCACTTGCTTTGCAAGGGCTTCTTTGTTGTCAATGACAACCTCAGCTTTCACCGTCTGCTTTGTTTTACTTTCTACCATATGTCCTCCTTTCTTTTGGTAACTTCTTTTCAGTTTATGGAATTCCATTTCTGACACTTTCAATACTTTTTAAACTAAATCCTGTCATTTTCTCCGTCACACAGCATTAGGACAATTCCTTTTTCTCTATCTCCGCTGCATTTCTCGATGCCTGACCAGACTGCATCTCTGCCTGCGCTTCAATCTGTGCGGAAAGATTCCGCCAAGAAACTAGCGCTTCTTCCAGTAACTGTTCCACTTTACCAGCCAGATGGTTCATGCCATGCTGCTCTTCGATTGCAAAGGCAAGTCTCTTATCGATATAGCCTTCAATAAAGGGAAGCTCTGTGTCTACCATCAATTGCTGATATAGTCCTGTCTGAAATACATAGGCATAACATTTCGCCAAATCAGCCACCTGAGAATCCCTCTGCTGTTTATCCATCGGCACTGGGATATTGGTAAAGTATTCTAATATAAAGCGAGACAGCATCATGTCTCTCGCAATAGGATTGTAATCTTCGTCACAGGTTGCTGCATAAGCCACCGTATCTACCATCATCAGCATTTTTTCCATAGAAATTCGTCTGCGGTACTGCACGACACATGCTGCCGCATCTTCGTCTCCGGAAACCTGAAAGGTTCCGGTTAAATCTCCTGATACGACTTTATCTAAAACTTTCATCTCTTTCTTCGTCATTAGTTTCATATTCTCATCTCCTTCGTTATAAAATAAGCAAAGATTCCTATGCACACATGTCGCCGATTTCAGGGCGACACTTCGCAAGGTACGTTTCTTGCCCTTTTGCCCCAGCTTTGCCTGGTCAGGCAAAAAGGTCAGCATAGCGAATACAATGCGTGTAGGCGCATACAAAGTATGCGTTGAAACATACGGAACTATCGAACATCGATAGTTTCCATGTTATGAAAACAGGGAGTCATGTACTACCATGCTCCCTGTTTTCTGCTCCTATCTGTTCTTACTACTTATTGTTTGGGCAAAAATCTCCGCAAGGAGGTGTTTTGCGCCTTCTGTCCATTCATCTGTCTTTTCTCGGGAAATCCCTAAGTCTACCAATTCCTTGCAGGCAGTTTCGGCGTCTGTCAGACCTGCCTGATAACTTTTCAGCACCATATAGATTAGATAATGCTGCCGACTGCAGCAGACTGTTCGCCACGCAGTGTAGCTCTTGACTCTACTGCAGTCATCACAGGCATAGTAAGCGGCGCCGCACAGGATACAGGTGTGATTGTTCTGCGTTCCTGCCATTCGCGATCCCCCTTATTTTGCAATAGCGATGGTGAACAGCTCCTTGGTCGGAGAACAGTAGTCCTGCATTGCATTGACAGTAAAGCCGTGTTTTGCTTCATTGGTCAATGTCAGTGTCACCGCGTTGTCCATTTTCGCATTGTTAAAGATTACATAAGCGTAATATTCTGTATTCACATCACATACATCGGCTGCCAATACTTCCAGTACGAACTTACCACCCTTTGCAAAATGTTCCGCAGTATTGGTCACTTTCACTGCTTCTGCAGATTCTCTGTCATACCATACCGCAACATAATCGCCAACCTGGAATGCGCCGGTCGGCAGCGTAATTTCCTTTCCAGTGATAGAAAAGGCTTCTGCGCCTGCTTCCATTGCAGCCGGATACGCTTTGTTTTTGCTCTTATCCGAGTGCGTAGAATAGATGTACTTCAGTTCGCCGTAAGGTTCATTTGCCAGTGTCACCTTTGCTGCGTCCTTTACTTCAATCAGTTCAAATGCCGGCACGATGATTTTCTTGTCAGCGTCAGCCACTTCCTTGTCAGATCCCAGCTGCGCAGCCATCAGGCCAAAATTAATGACAGCGTTGGAGCCAGTAAATTTGGCGTCTTTTGTTCTGTCAAAAGCTGCGATTTTCTGCCCCATGGAATCGTTGACGAATACCTGCTCGCCAGAACATTCCAGAGACGGATCACTGATCTGATCGATGGAGAAAAGCACTTCTCCCGTTGCTTTGTCAAAGAGTGTACCTCTCAGAATTCTGTTGATAATTAAATTTTCTACATTAAACATATGTGTTACCTCCTAATTTTTCTGCTCGGGCGATCATTCTATGTCCCCAAGCCAATCCAATTGTTTGTCGGAAATCGATTTGGCATCTATATTGCCCGTATAAATACCCGTCATCAGATTCCTGTAATTCTGCAGTTTCCTGATCCGATATGCGGCGTCAAGAAAGGCGTACAGGTGTAAATCCCATACAGTTTCATAGGTGTACTTGAAATCAGCACAATTTACAAGACCTGAAATCAGCGGCGCCAGCAGCGATGAAAACATCTGATTCTGGTTTCGGACCTGCGCTCTTCTGTCCTCTTCAATATAGATTTTCTTAGTTACCGCATTGCCAGGTTTCCGCTGATTTACCTTTGTCCTGTGCATGCTGCGCAGATGCGCTGTGATTACCTGATAGATAATCTCATCAATAATAATGTCTGCTTCTGCATCCCGCAAAACGATATCTTCCTCCTGGCTTTCCACCTGCCGCCTGGTAAATACCTGAAACCGCGAAAAGTCAAGTTCTCCAAATAAAATCTTCGTTTCTTCTTTGGACAGATTCTGCGTCAGCATGATAAACAGCGTAAAATCTGTGATTTCTTCGTAGTCAATTCCCATGTCGAAAAGAGCCACTTTATAGTCAAAAGGAGTCGCTGTCAAAAGGCTGACAAGGCGCCAGTAAGCTTCCTCCCCATAGGCGGCAATTTCCCTTATGGTCGGATGATAAATTGTAATGGTTTCATTGACTGCATAGGCTTCTCCGCGAAGCAGAGAAATTTTGGGCTGTGCTGTCATGTTAAGCACCTGTCCCGCGCAGAGGTTCCATCGACTGAAAACGCATAATACGTTTGTTATACACACTTCCCGCGGTTTCTTCCCAGCTGGAAATCAGTTTCATATCCCCTCTTCCTACGCTTTGAAAACGATTGAACAGCCGATCCAGTTCTTCCTCAATGATATCCATGCGGTTGATGCCGTCCTGTTCAATATCTGCCCTGCGGCACCAGATGGTGATCACCAGCAGCGCCTTTTTATAAAAAGGATTTGCTTCTGAGATCCCGCTGACGGCTTCCTCCACGCTAATACAGCATTTTTGACCACCTGCATCTTCCGGCACGACTCCATAGGGAAAAATCGCCTGTGTGTCTGTCTCGCCGATGGCATCTGTAATCGCAGTGCAGTCTGCAATCATCGCCAGCGCTTTCTGTTTAAATCCCTGGGCGCTCGTCTCTCTCTTCTCCATACATTCCCTCCTTTGCTATTTCGGCTTCTCTTTTCTTTGTCCTGCAAACAAAACGGAATCGCGCGCTTTCCGCCCCGCTGCAGATATCATCTATCACTAAGCTTAGTTTTGGCTGCGGGCGGCAGAATCGAACTGCCTGCAAAATCCCTTACCCGCCAAATTCAGAAAGACAGGCGGCGCGGCGTGCCCCGCCTGTTCTGTTTCTGCGTGCTGCCTGATGCGTCTTTTCACCATACACAGTGTATCATCTTTTTATGTACCCGATGCACACTCTTGCGCTGTCTTTACAAAATTTTGGCATACTTGCCTGTAATGGTAATCCAGCCGCCCTGCGCCAGCTTTCCTCTGGTGCCCTTCTTGTTGGTTTTGACAATTTTGTAACTCTTGCCCTTTTCCAGGTATCGCAGCTTCGGCGACGCTAGCATTGAGGTTTTTCGCACAATCAGCTTCCCTCTTGTCTTTACGTCAAAAGCCATGTCAACGCCCAGATACTGACATAATCCCATCGCCAGCGCAAATCCATAATTTTCAGCGTCTTTCAGCCTTTTCAGATCTGCTTTGATAGAACCGGTCTCAAAAATACACGCCGGCATATCGGTCGCCGTCAGTTCATACAAATCTGTCCGCTTTGTCAATCCTCTGGTCTTCATGTCCATCCGTGCCATCACTGCATCATTGAGACATTTTGCCAGCTTCTTACCTTCTTTTGATACATATAGCGGCATCGTTCCGGACGGCGCTTTGTAGTAATCACAGTGCAGGGAAATGAAGACTTCCGTCTTTTCCCGGTTGGCTTTCGCCACCTGCGCTACCATGTTGATATTGTTGCGGCTGTCTGCATCGGTGACCACCGCAACACCTGCACTGCGCATGTACTTTGCAAACGCC
>CANBFZ010000015.1 GCA_947367725.1 uncultured Eubacterium sp. | reverse complement strand
TTCTTCCCATTTATGAACAAAGGGGATCATTATCTGCGGCTCAGCTACGGTAACGTGACCGAAAAAGAAATCGTCGAGGGCGTCCGGCGCCTTTCTGAAGCCATATGCGACGTACGAGAGCACAGCAAAAAACACCAGCCATAAGTTACAACTGGTGTTTTTCTTTATTTTTTATAAGTTTGGGTTTCTGCTCTATTTATTGTACCCTTGCTGCTATCATACAAGTCATCTTGTATATCTGTATTGCATTTACTACAATGCTGATTAACAATCCCCCCACATACCAAGGATTGTCAAATGCATAGACCGTCAAACTTCCAACAATTAGTAAAAGTACTACAATCTCAGCCATATCAAACCATCCTGGAAGCCTTATGATCGTTCTTACCTCCCACCTATTAGACAGGAATATGAGATTCGCACCAAGAGGCAATCCGAAACAAAACGCGCCGGTCAAATGTCCTTTGTCTTTTATACTCCATATAGATAAAAGAATACATACTGCCAGAAAAAGTACCGCTAATATCAAATCCCAACGCAGCAGTTTTAAAGGTGTATTACGCAAACGTTGCGGTCGATCATTCCACCATCTGAAAACAGTTTTTATCATAATGTCTCCAAAAATGCATATTCATAAAAATTACTTGGATATGCGGTTCCAGCAAGATTCTTTCTTGAATAGTATTGCCCTCTGTGAATATAGTATTGTTCAATTGTTGTAGATTTAGATTTACATTTTATTTTCTGTATTTTAAAAGAAAGATAAGCATCTTCAGATCCATATGACACATCACCATTTAAAATAGTTTGAGCAACCGCAAAGAAAAATGACACCGCCAATCCTGGCATGGTTACACCAAAAGCCTTTACAACAGCGCTTAAAATTACAGTGGCAATAGCGCTCGCAGTAAAACTGCTTAAAGGATTACCAAGTGTTATATTATTATTATAGTAAGTTTTTACTAGAAGATTGTAATCACTGGAAGCTATTCCAGGAAAAGGCTCTCGTCTATAACTAGTACTGGTTTTATTAGGAAATGAAATATTCCCAGTTGATAACTGTGTAACAGTTTCCATTGTTGCTGTGTTAAAGAGGACCTCATGTCCATCAATAAATAGTCTTCCATCTGTCGTGAACTTTAAAACATTTTCTAAACCTTCTTCATTTAATCGTAAAATAACATCTCCTTGTTCATTCTTTTTCACTTCTGCCCATATCTGTTTATCAAATCCTTTGAATTCCAAACCATAGCGAATTTTATCCTCAACTACAGTGACCGATAAAACGTCTTGATGCCGTATTCCACATAACTCCAAACTCTGTATATCTTTCTGAAGTTGCTTTTTCTTTGTTGCTGCATTCTGTTTTTCAAGCTGTTGATTTGCTTCAGTATAAAACGCATCTAGAGATGCTTTTTCTGTACCTATAGCTTGTATCGTCTGAACGGGATCTTCCAGCTTCTTGGCTAAATCAGAATTAACAACCGTTTCTGCAAAAGCAAAATTTGGTACAAACCCTACAATTAACGTCACACATAAAACCATAGGAATTGTTTTTAACCATTTCTTTTTTATATTAATCATCTTTACCTCCTCACAAAAGCAAACATAGAGGTAACCTAATGCTTATAAAATTTCTGTAACCCCGATGTCAACTTCATATAAAAAATAAACCTTGTTCTCTAGATTCCATTACTTGCCACATCGGAATCACATCCTTTCAAATATAGAATTTTCTAACTAAACAAACCATATCACACCTTTTGATCTAAGTCAATAAATAATTCGAATTTTTTCATAATTTTATTTTCACATCACCAGCGTGCCGATTCTCAGGATAAACAGCAGCGCGGAAATCCACATGACCGGCGGAATGCTTCTGCCTTTGCCAGTAATCAGTTTCAGAAATACCCAGGTCAAAATACCGAACATAATGCCGTTGGATACAGAGTAAGTAAACGGCATCATAATCATGGTAAAAAAGCCGCTGACGGTATCTGCAATATCACCGCCGAAGTCAATCTTCTTGATCGCGTCCATCATCAAAAGTCCCACCCATACCAATGCCGGCGCCGTAGCAAAGGATGGAATCGCCAGGAAAACGGGAGAAAAGAGCAGCGCCACAAGAAATAACACCGCTGTAGTAACGGAAGTCAGTCCCGTTCTGCCGCCGTTGACAACACCGGCGCTGGATTCAATGTAACTAGTCACGGTTGACGTACCCAGTGCGGCGCCTGCAATGGTGCCGCAGGCATCAGCCAGCAGCGCGCCCTTCGCTTTGGGCAGATTGCCTTCTTCGTCCAGCATATCTCCTTTGGAGGCAATCCCGATTAAACCGCCTACCGTATCAAACAAATCTACATATAAAAACGAAAATGTAATAAAACAGAAATGAATCACATGGTCTGCTACCCAGCTGAAATCAAACGCCATAAAATGCGGCGCAGAAGGCATAGCCAGTCCGGCGCCCAGACTAGGAAATAAAGAATACACGCCTGCTTCAGGATCCGGCACATACCAGCCTGCGCGCTCTGCCAACATCCCCATGACCCAAGTCGCCAGAATGCCGATGAGAATATAGCCTTTTACATGAAACCGATATAATACTGCCACCAGAATGGTTCCTAAAATGGCAAGAACAAACTGCGGTGCACTGAAATTCCCCAAATCCACCAGCGTGGAAGGGCTGGCAACGATAATCCCCGCGCCCTGCAGCCCGATAAAGGTGATAAACAGACCGACGCCGCCGGTAATGGCATATTTCAGATTGGACGGCACGTCATTGATCAGTCGTTCCCTGAAATTGCACAAAGATAACAATACAAAAATAATCCCTTCAACAAAGACAGCTGCCAATGCTACTTTCCACGGTTCGTCCACCCCTTCGGCAGCAAGTTCGCCACAAACAGAGTAGGTAAAGTACGCGTTAAGCCCCATGCCGGACGCCAGTGCAATGGGGTAATTTGTAAAAAACGCCATAAACAACGTGCTGACTGCCGCTGAAACCGCCGTTGCTGTAAATACAGCGGCGCTGTCCATGCCTGCATCTGCCAGCATAGCCGGGTTCACCGCCAGAATATATACCATAGATACAAAAGTAGTGGCACCCGCCATGATTTCTGTCCTGACTGTGGTGCCATGTGCTTTTAATTTGAATAATTTTTCCAAGTTCTTTCCGTCTCCCTTCCTAAAACTATTTCTATTATAGCTTAGAAAATGCGCCAGTCCAAGAGAATATCTATATTTATTTTAGGAAAATAGCAAGGTGCCCACAGCATGACCTATGTGTCATCTCTGTGGGCAACCGTACCGCTACTGAAGCCGTTTCTTTCTGAGCACAGCAATACCTTCTGCAGATACTGCAAGAATCAGCACATATACACCTAGCGGCGTTGCATCCCCAGTTGGCGGTGCTGCCTGCCCATTATCTGTACCTGCAGAATCTCCGGCAGCGCCGCTGCCGTCTTTTTCATAGACATAGCGAAGCACCAAGCCGTAATAATCTTCATCTCCCAGCACAAAAGAATCCAGTTTATACTTTTGCCACTGATAATCATCATAGCACGCCGCGTCATCGTAGCTGCCCAAATAGGTATAGGTTCTCCCCTGATATACCGGCTGCTTGAAATTCTTCGCGGCGATCACTTCCCCTTCCATGCCTTCCAGCGTATAGTAGTCAGATGCTTCGCCTTCCTGCACAGTTGCCACCAGCTTCAGCTTGCCACCAACTCTCTCATAGTAACGATGCTCCACACTATAGTAAATCCATTCCGGACACTCACAATAAAGTACAGCGCCAGCAAATAAAATCCCGCTGAATTCTTCACTGGTCAGATATGCAATGAGCGGGTCAATCTGCGCAATCAATTCCTTCATCGCTTCGATATCTGCAGGCGTCATCCCCATCTCTGCAAGAATCTCCCAGTCTTCTTCCGTCCAGGTAGAAGTATCTAGCATTTCATCTAAATCAATCCCCGCTTCTTCCAGGATCTTTTTAAATAGCGCAGAAAAACTTTCTACTTCACCAAATTCTTCTTTTGCCGCTTCCATGATCATGTCCAGCACCTGCCGCAAAATCTCGTGCGTCACAATCACTGCGCCGCTTTCACTGATAAAATGCCCTTCCGGCAGCCCTTCTACGGTAATGGTAAAATTGGTCAGCAACCTTTCAATCTCTGCGATAAAGCCCTCCGGATCCTCTTCTGCACCAGCAAGATCCAGTTCCCCCTGTATCTCTGCCAATTTCTGCATCACTGCATCGCTGATTTTCTCGGAAGGCGTGCCAAGCCATAAGCCCAGAGACGTCCCATCTTCTTCTGTGACCTTTTCCACCGGAATCACCACATCGATATCGGTTCCTTCGCTGGTCACATGCAGCTGCAGCCCTTCCATCCCTAAAAGTTCTCTACAGTTCTCATTGTCTACCGTAATCAGCGCGATGGCATTGGGCGCATTTTTGATATCGTCCAGGATATCCGCAAAGACCATCTGCGGTAGTGCGGTCAATACCAGCAACACCGTCAGCATACTGACAAAAAGCTTCTTTTTCATGTTACATCTCCCGTATCATTTGTAATAAAACGTCCGCATCGTGCACCTGATTGATTTTACCGCGAATGGCAGCGCTGCCAGGCAACCCTTTCAGATACCAGCCCATGTGCTTTCGCATTTCACGAACTGCTGCATACGCACCTTTTAACTCTATCATAGCACAGAAATGCCGCTGCATCATCTGTTTTTTTTCGGTAATATCTGGAGGTGGCGGCACGTCTTCCCCCCGCCAAGCTGCCGTCACTTCCCTAAAAATCCAAGGATTCCCAAGGGCACCTCTGCCAATCATCACAAAATCACAGTCCGTCTTTTTCAACATAGCCATGGCCGATGCTGCGTCAGTTACATCGCCATTTCCGATGACAGGAATGGAAACGGCCTGTTTTACCGCCGCAATCTGCGTCCAGTCTGCGCTGCCGCTGTAATACTGTTCTCTCGTTCTCCCGTGTACGGCTACTGCAGCGGCGCCTGCCGCTTCGACTGCCTTTGCCGTCTCCACCGCGTTGATAGACTTTTCGTCAAAGCCGATACGAATTTTTGCCGTCACAGGTTTCTTTGTATTTGCCGTCATAGCGGCAATCAAATCGTACACCAAATCCAGCCGTTTTAAAAGGGCAGACCCTTCTCCGTTCTTTACGATTTTAGGCACAGGACAACCCATATTAATATCTAATATGGCATTTTCATACGCATCCAGCGTCTTTGCTGTAAACGCTAGAATCTCCGGTTCACTTCCAAAGACCTGAAAGGCTACCGGCTTTTCAGCCGGATCCACATAGAGCAGCTCTTTGGTTTTGCTGCCGCCATAATACAGTCCTTTTCCACTGACCATTTCTGAATATACCAAAGCCGCCCCCATCTCGCGGCAAAGTCTGCGAGTGGGAGCGTCTGTAATTCCTGCAAGTGGCGCCAGTAAAAATGGATGTTCCAGCGTGACTGTTCCAATCTGCAAGGGTTTATGCATTTTCTTTCTTTCCTTTACACGGCTTTCCAGCCTTTTTATTTTTCTGATAAATCAGTTCCAATCCCTCCAGGGTCAGCATCTTGTCCACATAGTCGATGCAGGAAACGCCGCCGTCAATCAGCGTGGAAAGTCCGCCGGTGGCAACTACAGTCACCGCTCTGTCCGATTGCGTCATCGCTTCCAGTTCTTTCTTCATCATTCTGACAATGTAGTCTACCATCCCCATATGACCGTATACCAGTCCGGACTGCATACTCTGAATGGTATTTTTGCAGATGGTATGCCCCGGCTCCTCCAGTTCTACCTTCGGCAGCTTCGAGGTTTTTTCAAAGAGTGCCTCCGAAGAAATTTTCAATCCTGGTGCAATCGTACCGCCCAGATACTCGGCTTTCTCCGTAATGGCACAAAACGTGGTGGCCGTGCCGAAGTCAATGATAATCAGCGGACCGCCGTATTTATGTACTGCCGCAACAGCATTGACAATTCGGTCTGCCCCGACCTGCTTGGGATTATCGTATTTGATGATCAATCCCGTCTTAATGCCGGATTCCACTGTAATCGCCCGCTTGTGAAAATACTTCATCGACAGATGCTGCAGCGTATACAGCACAGAAGGCACGACCGTAGAAATAATCACGTCTTTGACCTCTGTCGTCTTAAGCCCCTCATAAGCAAAGAGCTGGTTTACAATCATGCCGTATTCATCGGCACTTTTATTGGTATCCGTTTTGATTCTCCAGTTGGTAATCAGCTTGCCGTCTTTAAATACGCCAAGTACGATATTGCTGTTGCCAACATCAAATGCTAAAAGCATATTGCCTGTCTCCTTCTCTGCCTCTATTTCACAACCCGGTCGAGCCGCTTCAAGGCAAGGGCCATGGTCAATCCCGGAATTACACGATTCCCTGTGATTTCTGCCCCCAGTACCTCGTTGATGCGCTTCAATCTGTACTGTACTGTATTGGTGTGAATCCCCATAAACTCAGAGGTTTTTCCACTGTTCATCCCCGCGTCCAGTACAAAGGTTTCCAAGGTTTCCAAAAGTTGTCTGGCTTTGTTTTCACCCATTTCCTTTCGGAACGGTTCCAAAAGATCCATGTAGTTTTTTTTCAGATAACCGCCCTGCACCTGCAGATTGATACAGTTGGACACCAACGCCAACTCATACTTGGTGAACACGCGCTTGTACGGGAATACACTTTCTACAAAGGTCCACGTTTCACTGATCAAGCGAAACGCATCTCCCGCGCCTTCAATGCCATCGACGCCAGTAGCATGGAAAATGCGCACTGTTTTGCTGCCCTCTTTTAGCTTGTCAAAGAGACGCAGACAACTTGCTTTTTCGGAAAGTTCCTCGTCTCCCCGTTTCTCTCCGTTTTTTAAGATCATGCCGTAGGTTTCTTCCCCTTCTGTGATACGGAGCACCTCAATGCCTTCCCGCTTCTCAAAATCACTGATGATCCCATTGCCCTGATTGTTCTCAATGCCTTTGGCATAAAACACACTGACAAGATTGTCCGCTTTCACGTCCATTTCGTCTTTCAGCGAATAAGCCAAAGACTTGTTGCCACGAATCAGCGCTTTAATCAACTCTGCCCGCACATCTCGTTCCGGCGTATATTTCCACATACCCATCGCAAGTTCGATAATCTCTGACAGTTTCGTAATTTCACCGGCAGAATAATTGTCCTCGTTATCTACAATAAACAGGAAATACTTTTCCTTATTGATGGTGATCGGTCCCCAATAAGTCAGCACGCCGTTGACATCGATAAAAGTGTAAATGCCTGCTTTTTCTACGTCTCGCTCTTTTCCCATGCGAATGGCATCGGCAATGGTTGTCCGCTGCCTGGTTTCGATGGACAAAATCGGATTAAAGTCCTTGGACAGCAGCACTACCTGAAAATCATTGCTGACGGCCGCTTCCCGAAGTGCCGCCTGGAACGTCTTGTGCTTTTCAAAGTTCAGCAGATGATAAATGGTGTTGTTGATCAGACTGTTCTTAAAATTGTCTCCATACAGCAGCTTATCCATAATCTGCTCAATGGCGTCAGCATACTCTGCCTTGTTATTGCCTGGAATTACAATCAGCGGCAGTCCTACCGCTTCTGCTGTTTCGATGACTTCACTGTCGGTGCTGGTGAGCCCTTTTTCTACATGAAAAATCACCAGCGCACTGACCCCGCTTTTGGCAAGTCCTTTGACCACTTCGCACTGCAGTTTCTCTTTCCCATGCATGCCGTAAAATGATGTCAGAACAATCTGCTCCCGCACCCCGTTATGTTTTACAGCAGTGTCCAGGTTGACCGCATCCATCACCGATACAGAACGGACACGGTTTCCTACATTCCGTCTGCCTGCTGCAAGAATACTGGGGCTGAATGCCTCCAAACTCAAACAATCATTTACAGTTATTTTCATAAGTTACCTCTATTCTTCTTCCTCACGATTCTCTTCACTAACAGCTTCTTCCCCTTCTCCGCTTTCAGTGTCTTCCTTCGTCTCTTCATCGGAATCTGGTAATCCTATTCCCATATAGTCGGTATCATATTTGGCAAGTTCTTCCGCCTCCCGTTCTGCCTCTTCCTTGCGGATTCGTTCAAACTCAGCGGCTTCTTCTTCATTGATTCTCTGGATTTCTGCGTCCTTTTCCTTGACCTGATCTGCCAGTTTCTGCGCATCTACCGCACCGGTATATAGCGCTTCAAACTGCTCTCCATCCAAGGTTTCTACTTCCAGCAGTGCCTGCGCGACACGTTCCAGCTTATCCATATTCTCTTCCAGAATTCTTACCGTCTCTTTATATGCATCTTCGATAATCGCTCTGACTTCACCGTCAATTTCTGTAGCTACACCCTCAGAATAGTTCTTTCTCGTGGAGAAATCCTTTCCAAGGAAGACTTCGTCAGAATCGCTGTAATTGACTGGACCAATTTTATCACTGAAACCATACTTCGTTACCATGCCTCTGGCAATTTCTGTCGCCCGCATAATATCGTTGCTGGCACCTGTACTGATATCGTCCAAGGTCAACTGTTCCGCAACACGACCGCCCAGCAAATGCTTGATGGCATTCAGCATGCCTTTCTTCGTCTCGTATGCCTTATCTTTTTCCGGCAGTGCCATAGTAAAACCGCCAGCGCTTCCTCTCGGAATGATGGTGATCTGATGCACCGGATCGGAATTCGGCAGGGTACGCATCACAACTGCATGCCCCGCTTCGTGATATGCGGTCAGCTTGCGTTCTTCTGCACTGATGACTCTGCTCTTCTTCGCAGGTCCTGCCATCACCTTCGTTGCTGCCTCTTCAATTTCTGCCATTCTGATCTTACGACCGTTTCTTCTTGCCGTAATCAAAGCAGCTTCGTTGAGGAGATTTTCAATGTCTGCAGGTGTAAAGCCCGGCGTTCTTCTTGCCAGAATCTTCGGAGAAACTTCCTCCGACAGCGGCTTGTTCTTTGCATGCACCTTGATGATTTCTTCTCTGCCCTTGATATCTGGTACCCCGATGACAATCTGTCTGTCAAAACGACCTGGTCTGAGCAGCGCAGGGTCCAGTACGTCCGGTCTGTTGGTCGCTGCTAAAATGATGATGCCTGAATTCTCACCGAATCCATCCATCTCTACCAAAAGCTGATTCAACGTCTGTTCTCTTTCGTCGTTGCCGCCGCCAAGGCCTGCGCCTCTCTTTCGACCAACGGCATCGATTTCGTCAATAAATACAATACACGGTGCGCTTCTCTTCGCCTGTTCAAACAGGTCTCTGACTCTTGAAGCACCCACGCCGACAAACATTTCTACAAAGTCGGAACCACTGATGGTGAAAAACGGCACGCCCGCTTCTCCTGCAGTTGCTCTGGAAACGTAAGTTTTACCGGTACCCGGCGGCCCTACAAGCAGAATGCCCTTTGGAATTCTAGCGCCGACTTCTCTGTACTTTCTCGGATCTTTCAGAAAGTCTACGACTTCTTCCAGTTCCGCTTTTTCTTCATCTAACCCTGCCACATCGGCAAACGTAGTATTTCTGCCGTCGCCTTTATAAAGTCTCGCTTTGCTCTTGCCGAAGTTAAAGGCTTTGCCGTTGCCACCCTGATTCATCATCAGATAAAACAGGAATCCCAAAGCAATGACCATAATCAAGGTCGGCAGCAGATTCAGAATAACAGAGCCAGAGGACGGCTTTGGTCCACCCTTGTACTCCAGCTTCTTTTCCTGCACCTGCGGGAAAATGTATGTGTCCTCAATCCAGTCGATATCGGTGATATTTGCCGCAAACGTGTAGACGTATTTATCTTTATCTATTTTGGCGGTAATCTTTCTGTCTTCGATTTCGATCTCACTGACCCGTCCATTCTCTAAATAATTGGACAGCGTGGAAAATTTGACCTGCTTATACTCGGCAGTGCCGCCCCCTTTATAAAAGAACGCCGCTGTCAGCACTAAAGCAAAAATCACTAAGTAAATACTGATATTCTTTGCGAATTTTTTCAATTTAGTCTTTCTCCTCCCGTGTCTATGATGACAATTTTCTAAAAGAAATTGTTCTCTCTTAACAAAACAGTTTTATAATTTTATCATATCTAACAAATTATTTCAATACAAATCACTTTTTTTGTTGCTGCACACAGCTTATATTTTGCAGAAAATCTGCCCTGCGGGTCCGCCTCTGTCGGCAGGACCCACAAAACTTCTCTGCCCAGCTTCAAAAGCGGCACAAAGTCCCTTTGAAACTTCGGAATTTTTCGATCCACGAAGTAGTCCTGCAGCTTCTTTGTCTTTCCTACGCCGATGGCGATAAAATCGCCGGGACCTCGAAACGCCAGCGCCAATGCTTCCTCCGGTGCAAACCCGCCCGGCACGCCACCTTTCGCCAGCAAATCATAATCAAATGCCGCAAAAAGCCTTGTAGATGCTGCAAACTGCCGATACTGCGCTGCAGACAAAACCTGTATCCGCATGGCTGGCAATGGCTTCTCCAGATCTACATCCTGCCTCCCAACCAGTTCCACATCGGCATACCATCTGCGCAGAGAATAACCGTGCGGCAGGCTGCAGGCAGCAGACGGACTTTGATGAAAGACAACGGCTTCCCATGCCTGGTAATGCTGCCAGGTCAAATCTTCAGTAAGCCCCAGTTCTGCAAATCCTTTGACAAGCACCCGCCGGCGCACTGCACGGTGCAGACTGCGCAGCTTTTGTCCGTCCAGCAGCACACCATAGGGTGTTTTTTCTTTGCACTGTCTCTCATAGGCATCTCGCGCCATCTCCCACAAACAATCGCTGTCAGCAGAAACTGCTTTTCCCATCCTAATCATTGTATCCGTCACAGCGGGATTGTATTCCTCTGCAAGATAGGGAATCAGGGAAAGACGAATGCGATTTCTTGTGTAATCCGTCTCTTGATTGGTGTAATCCATCCGCGGCGCCAGATTATGCTGGGCGCAATACGCCAGAATTTCTTTCTTTTTTACATCCAAAAGCGGTCTGATGATTCGAGTTCCGCTAGAATCAAAGCGCGTGTATCCGATGCCAGAAAGTCCATCCGTACCAGTGCCCCGGAGAATCCGAAACAAAATAGTTTCTGCCTGATCGTCAGCGTTATGCGCAGTGGCAATAGCGAGATTTTCCCGTCCAATGCCTGCTTTGCACAGCGCGTCCGCAACTTTGGAAAACGATGCATATCGCGCTTTGCGTCCGGCTTCCTCTGCGGTCATCCCTTCTTCTGCTGCCACTTTTTTGCAGTCGATCACAAAAGAAGTGCAGGGAAATCCTGTCTCGCGGCAAAGCTGTTCTACATACCGCTGGTCCTCCTCTGCATCGCCCGGACGAAACTGGTGATTGACATGCACCGGATGCAGCGTCAGCTTCATATCCTTGGCAAGCATCAAAAGCACGTGAAATAAGCATACCGAATCAGGACCGCCCGACAATCCCAATATGATATGCTGATGCGGTCGAATTAACCCATGTTCTTTGATTGTTTCCAAAATTTGTTTTTCTACCATAAGAGAAGTATACCACAAAGGCATCTGTTTTAAAAGAAAAACCGCGGTCTGTCAGTGTCCTGCCTACCGCGATTTTTTCTTTATATTTTAGTTTTTAATTCCCTATATGGTTTCTATGTCTGCAATATATGCTTCCAGCTGCGCCAGACTTCTTGGCACCGCAAGCCCTGCGGGCAGAATCCCTTTTCGGGTGAGACTTTCAAAAAGCTCTAAGGCCGCAGGCTTTTTCAGATTGGTCTTTGCCAGCAGCGCCGCATCAGAAAATACTTCCTCTGGACTTCCCTGCATCAACGTCTTTCCGTCTGCAATCACTACAATTTCATCTGCCCACTCCAGTGCATAATTGACATCGTGGGTCGAAATTAAAACAGTGATGCCCTGCGCTGACAACAGATCCACAATCTGATTGACAATAAGCGTATGCTTCGGATCCAGCGAAGATGCCGGCTCATCCAAAATAATGACCTCTGGATTCATGACAAGCACATCTGCGATGGAAACCTGTTTTTTCTGCCCGCCAGAAAGTGAATGGGTCGGTTTATCCTGAAACGGTGTGATTTCCAGTGTTTCAATCACCCGACGCACCGCTTCTTCTGTCTCTTTTTCTCCCATACCGATATTCAGCGCACCAAAGGAAATTTCCTGAAAGACCGAAGCAGAAAACAACTGGTTATCTGGATCCTGAAACACGATGCCCACTTTGCTGCGCAGATCCATCAGGCCTTTTTTGCTATACTCCACCGGCTTTCCATCCAGATAAAGGGTCCCTGCAGCAGGTCTGTGAATCCCGTTGAGACAGAAGAAAAAAGTAGATTTTCCTGCGCCGTTGGCGCCCATAAATGCCACTTTCCTGCCTCGCTGGATTTCTAAACTGAGCCCGTTGAGAGAATAACTTTTTTCGTCATCGTAGGAAAAATACAATTCTTCCGCTTTTATAATGATATCTTTCATAAATCATCCTATCCCCGCTGTTTTACGTATATGGTGAAAACCAGCAGTACAAGTTCATACACTGCAATTAAGACTACATGCTTTCTGCAAACCGGTCGGTTTTCCGAGAGCACCCGTATTTCCCCGTCATAGCATCTGGCCTCCATGGCGTCATACAGATTCCTGGATCGTTTCATCGCGCGGATAAAAAGCGCCTGTACCATGGCGGAAAAAGACTTGATAGAAGTTTTAAAATCTCGATATCCTAGTCTGGCGTTCTGTGATGTGGAAATGTAGTATGCCACATCCAGCAGCACAAAAATATACCGGTAAATGAGCAGCATCAGTTCCACCAGCAGCGCCGGTACATGCAGTTTGCGCAGCACTGACAAAATATCCGTCATGGTCGTATGAAACGACAGAAAATAAAGACAGGAAACTGCTGCCATGGCGGTTACAATCAGCTGCACCGCCTCAAGCACGGCAGCCCGGCTGCCCGTCAAATACCAGCTTCCAAGGGGCAGAGAAAAAGCGTCCAGCGGCGACTTTGACAGGTTTACCACGATGGCCAGGGTGCTCAGCAGAAGAAATGCCAAAGGCACCAGCAGCAGTCTGCCGTAACGCGTTGCCGAAATACCGCCCCGTACTACCGTCAAAAAACTATTGACTGCCAACACAAAAATACCTAGTACAATGGAACGACTGACGATACAAAAAATAAGCGTCAGCACT
>CANBFZ010000014.1 GCA_947367725.1 uncultured Eubacterium sp. | reverse complement strand
ATTAGCAAAAGTCATGCCAAAACAAAAAACCCACTGTTTCCAATGGGTTTGATGAATTTCTAATCCATATTCCGTATCAATCCGAACCGTTTTATGTTCACTCCGTTTTTATGCGAACCGTTTTATGTTCATCAGATATTAAAGCGCGTACTTTTTCTTTTTCCTCACTAGCTGTGTCTGGCTAATTCCAATGGCTTTCGCTACTTTTCTAGTCGAACCGTATTTCTCACAGGCATGCTTAATGATGTTTTTCTCAAAGTTGTTCACCATCTTTTCCAAATCCATCACCTTTCCCTCATCTTCTTTCATCGAAGCAAGATCTAAGCTGGTCGTTTCAAAGACCTCTGCATGAAGTTCCCGCATCACATCCAGAAGTGTGATCTGCTCTCCTTTGGCGGAAATCATCAGGCGCTGCACCATATTTTCCAGCTCTCTAATATTTCCTGGCCATTCGCACTGTTTCAAGTATTCTACCGCATCTTCGTCAATCTTTCGCTGTATTTCAAACTTATCGCTGTATTTCTTCAGAAAATGACGAATCAAAGCCGGGATATCGCCTGCACGCTCCCTGAGATTGGGCACTTTCAACCGTACTACATTCAATCTATAATACAAGTCTCTACGAAATCTCTGCGCTTCTATCATCTCCTCCAAATCTCTGTTGGTAGCAGATAGAATGCGCACGTTGGTTTTGATCGGCGTGGTTCCGCCAACTCTAAAAAATTCACCATCCTGGATGACGCGCAAAAGCTTGGCCTGCATATCTGCCTGTAATTCGCCAATTTCATCTAAAAAGATATCTCCATTATCCGCTAGTTCAAAATAGCCTTTTTTGCCTGCCGCGCTGGCGCCTGTGAACGCACCTTTTTCATATCCGAAAAACTCCGACTCGATCAAACTTGGCGAAATGGATGCACAGTTGACTTTTATAAACGGCTGCATCTTTCGATTGCTATTTTTGTGTATGATATTGCCGACTTTCTCTTTTCCGACCCCTGTATCGCCTGTAATCAGTACATTACAGTCATATTTGGAAACCGTCAAAATTTCATCAAGGACCGTCGCCATCGCTCTGCTTTCACAAACAAAATCTTCCAGCATGGTGTGACGCTGCCCCGAAACTTCCATCAGACGAGTTTGCCTGTTAATCGGATACGCCGGATCATCGTCCACGTGCCGGTCCGCTGTTTCTGCTTTCTCAATATATGGCACCAAATCTTTGACAATTTCAATATCGAACTCATCATATGCTTCCAGATAACCGTCAGCACATCTGATATCCAGCTGTCTGGAAATTGACTCGGTGATATAAAGGGCAATATTATAGTTGTTGATTAAGTTTGCAAATACAACAGTTCCACCGCTCTTTGTGGCAAGAATGTTGATGGTTTCCGCACCTGGAATATCTGCACAGTTGATGGATAAATCGAACAGAGAATCTGCCTGCAGTCCTGAGAGACATTCCATCGGTTTCAAAATATCCACATAATGCACCTTGGTAAAAACCTTTGTAATCAAATCATCAATCGATTTCCCCCGCAGTACCCGATCCGTCTTTTTGTCCAGCAGACAGACAACCTCCGCATCTTCTCGCGCAACTTTACGCACTGCATAGCCAAACAAAAGATTTGAAAGCAAATTATTCCCTACAATCAGAAATTTTCTTTTTCCCACTGCGGTATTACTGATTCTGTAAAGGGTTCCCGATTCATTAAAAGCGAAAAGCAGCAGATGGATAGGAATGCCTACCGGTCGCCTTACTAAAGGAACCTCATCATATAAAATCGCATAGCCTTCCACTTCTATCTGTCCGAACGCTCTATCAATGGATAAAATCCGATCTATATAAATCGGAACCGACGCCAATGACGCATTGCAAACAACCTCTTCTCCTGGCACAAAATTTTTCTTATTGTCATATGCCGGACCGATTTCCGATACAGTTCCATAGACAAGCCCTCCTGTATCAGTCACCGGGTTGTGCAGCTTTCCACGCCTGATCACGATATCCATAATCTTCTGCTTAATTCTCTGATCATTGTCATTGGCTTCCAAACAAATCTGCTTAAAACTGGTTCCCTCTATGTGAATTCGCTTAATATCTACCCTGATTTCTGCTGGTAACAGTTTGCGACTATTGTCAAGGCGCCACGCTGAAGTGGGCAATACATGCTGCGGTTCTAAGACACGATTGGTTCCATAGTTACGGGTCATTTTCGATTCACTCCTTTTTAGGTGAACCTTTTTCGGTTCGTTCTCTTCGTATTTTCAATGATAACCCATTGGCACACAATTTGCAATTGTTATTTATAGTTTTCCAGTATATAATTGGATATAGAAAACGAATTTATTAAAATTTGCCTTTTTCAGGACGCCATGCGGCAGATAAGAAAAAGGGCACTAGAAGGAGAATTAAAATGGAAGAGAAAATCACATCATTAATCAGAGTCAGAATGTCCGCAAAAGATGCACATTACGGCGGCGAATTGGTTGACGGCGCACACATGGTTCACCTGTTTGGTGACGTTGCAACCGAACTGTTAATCAAACTGGATGGAGATGAAGGTCTGTTCTGCGCTTACGACAACGTAGAATTCTTAGCACCGACTTACGCTGGTGACTACATCGAAGCATACGGCGAAATCACTAAAATCGGCAACACTTCCAGAAAGATGACATTCGAAGCAAGAAAAGTTATTGTTTCCAGAAAGGACATCAACGCTTCCGCTGCTGATTTCTTAGAAGAACCAATCGTTGTTGCAAGAGCAACTGGTACTTGCGTAACACCGAAAGACTTCAAGAGAAAATAAGAACACCTGTCTTCCCTTGCAATACACATGAAGGGAATTCCGGAAATTTTGTTGTCCGCAGCAACAAATACATGAAAACAAGCCCCCTGTCCAACGCACGTCAGACAAGGGGCTTTTACATTTCCAAAATTTCTGTTACAGCACGTCTACTTCTTTAACACAAAATCCCATTCATTTTGTAATTTCTTCCATATCCCGCGGTTCCTTTCCTGTGTAGATGATGTAATACGCTAGCGTGGGTATTTCCGCCCGTTTTTGTTTATACAGCAGTCTGCTATCAAAGTTTCGCGCAAGAGACGGTCCAGGAAGGCTCTCTCGGGGTCTTTTCCCTTTTCTTTTTCTAATTTACACCAGTTTACAGACTTAATCGGCTTACCCCTTTTATACTGACAAATTGGACAAAATCCAGAAAATCTGTCAGTTTTGTCAGCATTTTTCTCGTTTTTGCTGACAGAACTGACAAAAATCATGAAATTTGTCAGTTCTGTCAATATGCGCCGAGAAAACACTGGTGATATTTGCCCGATTTCCTTCATTTGCTGACAAAAATATAGTAATCGTTACATTTTGTCAGCTTTGCAAAGGCAGCGCAGTAAAAGAAATGCGCGGAGGCGCATACGAAGTATGCGTTGATATTCCGGAAATATCGATACATCGAGATTTCCTACATAACAAAAAAGAAACTACCCTATGGACAGTGATATGCTGTACATAGGGGTCGTTTCCTTTTCCGGGAATGTCATTATGCTATTTTGTTATCTTGCATGATAATGTGTGTGGAGCAAATGATGCGCCTTTTCACTTCCTGGTTTTTCCAGATATGTTTTATACAACTCCTTGATCACCGGATTTTTGTGAGACTTTCTTACAAAACTTTCGTGATCGCTGGTGTACAGTGCTTTCGCACGCTCTGCGCCTAAATCCATCCAGTTACGGACAGAAGATGGCTGCTGTGGCTGTCCGCCGCCATTGACGCAGCCACCAGGACACGCCATGACTTCCACAAAGTCAAAATGCTCGCCCGCCTGAATTCTTTCCATTAGTTTTCTTGCATTGCCCAAGCCATGCGCCGCTGCAGCTTTCAGTTTTACGTCGCCGATTTCCACTTCCATTTCTTTGATACCCGACACCTGACCGCGTACCTGCATATAATCGATGGAATCAGAGCTTTCACCCGTGATGATATCCGCAACGGTACGCAATGCCGCTTCCATTACACCGCCGGTCGCACCAAAGATCGTGGCAGCGCCTGTAGAAACACCCAATGGATGATCAAAATCGCTGTCAGGCAGCGCAGGAAAGTCAATGCCAAATGCAGAAATCGCCCGCGCCAATTCTCTGGTGGTAAGTACCAAATCAACATCTGGATAACCAGTTGCCGCCAGTTCCTCTCTCTGTGCTTCGAACTTCTTTGCTGTACAAGGCATCACAGAAATCACTGCAATATTTGCAGGATCGATGCCAGCCTTCTCCGCATAATAGGATTTTACCATAGCGCCCATCATTTCATGCGGAGATTTACAGGATGACAGATGCTCCAGCATATCTGGGAAGAAATGTTCGCAGAACTTAATCCAGCCTGGAGAACAAGAAGTAATCAGCGGCAGCTTTCCGCCATTGTGCAGACGGTCCAAAAGTTCCGTCCCTTCTTCCATAATTGTAAGATCCGCGGCAGTATCTGTATCAAACACCTTATCAAAGCCGATCATACGCAATGCGGTGACCATTTTTCCAGTCACATCTGTGCCAAACGGCATGCCGAATTCTTCACCCAAGGCGGCTCTGACAGCAGGCGCAGTCTGCACCACAACATGTTTCTCAGGATCTTTCATCAGATCCCAAAGTTCATCCAGCGTGGAATGTTCTTGCAGCGCACCGGTCGGACACACGTTGATACACTGTCCGCAGTTGACGCACTTTGACTCATCGATCGGGCGGTTGAAAGTCGTGCTGACCACCGTGCTGAACCCTCTGTTGATCACGTCAATGGCACCAACCGTCTGTACATTGTGGCAGACGCTGATACATCTTCTGCACAAAATACACCGATTCGGATCACGCATGATGGAAATCCCGTTATCGATATCCATGACCTGATTGGCAGTTACCACTTCCTGATTCTTGGCGTAGTTGGCAAACTCTGTATCCATGGTGTTAGCCAAAGTCTTCAGTTCGCACCCCGTAGAACCTCTATTGCAGCTCTGGCACATAGCAGGATGATTGGACAGAATCAGCTCCAGATTCTTCTTTCTAAAATTCAGAATATCCGGCGTATGGGTTTTTACTACCATCCCTTCTGCCACTTTCTGTACGCAGGAAGCCTGCCAGTTCTTCGCACCTTCCACCTCTACAAGGCACATACGGCAGCAGCCGATCTCACAAACGTCTTTGAGAAAACACAAGGTCGGAATCTTGATATTCACTTGCTTTGCCGCCTGCAGTATGGTGTAATCTTCCGGCACGTTGACATCCATGCCATCTATGGTTAATTGTACTCTTTTCTTATTCTTCATCACTTCGCCCTCCAGTTTATGCGTTCTTCATGATAGCCTTAAACGGACATTTTTCCATGCAGACGCCGCATTTGAGACATTTTTCATTGTCGATGACGTAAGGTGTTGTCTTGCTGCCAGAAATACACTGCGCAGGACAGTTTCTCGCGCAAAGACCACAATGCTTACAAAGTTCATCATGCACCACGAACCGCAGCATCGATACGCATACGCCAGCCGGACATTTTTTGTCTACCACGTGGGCTTCATACTCGTCGCGGAAATATTTCAGCGTGGACAGTACCGGGTTCGGTGCCGTCTGACCCAGACCGCAAAGTGCACCCTTCTTGATGTTTTTCGCCAGATATTCCAGTTCGTCCAGATCTTCCAACGTACCTTTTCCATCGGTAATCTTCGTCAGAATTTCCAGCATTCTCTTCGTACCGATCCGGCATGGAGGACATTTTCCGCAGGATTCGTCTACGGTAAATTCCAGATAGAATTTTGCGATATCCACCATACAGGTATCCTCGTCCATGACGATCATACCGCCGGAACCCATCATGGACTGCAGCTCGATCAGAGAGTCGTAGTCGATTGGGCTGTCAAGGAATTCTGCCGGAATACAGCCGCCGGAAGGTCCACCGGTCTGCACTGCCTTAAATTTCTTTCCGTTTGGAATGCCGCCGCCGATTTCGTAAATGATTTCACGCAGCGTCGTTCCCATCGGAACTTCTACAAGCCCTGTATTGTTGATCTTTCCGCCAAGGGCAAAGACTTTGGTGCCGTGGGATTTCTCCGTACCGATGCCGGCAAACCAATCTGCGCCTTTGATGATAATCTGCGGAATATTGGAAAGCGTTTCCACGTTATTGATAATGGTCGGCTTCGCAAAGAGACCTTCTACTGCCGGGAACGGCGGTTTCAGTCGCGGTTCGCCGCGGTTTCCTTCGATAGAAGTCAAAAGTGCCGTTTCTTCCCCGCAGACAAAAGCGCCTGCACCCAGTCTGATATCAAGATCAAATTTAAATTTCAGACCCAGTACATTATTTCCCAGGAGGCCATATTCTCTCGCCTGCTCGATAGCAAGTGCCAGTCTCTGCACCGCAATTGGATATTCCGCACGTACATATACATAGCCCTGAGATGCCCCGATGGCATAACCTGCAATAGCCATTGCCTCAATGACAGCATGAGGATCGCCTTCCAGAACAGATCTGTCCATAAACGCGCCCGGGTCGCCCTCGTCAGCGTTACATACCACATACTTTTCTTTTTCTTGCTGGTCAGCAGCAAACTGCCACTTGACGCCAGTCGGGAATCCGCCGCCGCCTCTGCCGCGAAGTCCTGCATCCTTCATCGCTTTTATGACGTCTTCCGGCTCCATCTCTGTCAGTACTTTTGCCAGCGCTTCATATCCGTCATAAGCGATGTATTCATCAATATTTTCAGGATCAATTCTACCGCAGTTTCTGAGAGAAATACGCATCTGCTTAGAAAAGAAATCCAGTTCATTTTCTGATTGCAGACGTTCTACGACTCTGCCGTTTTTAATATGCGCTTCCCAGATTTCATTGATATCATCCGGCGTTACGTTGGTGTACATTACGTTTTCCGGATAAACCATCAAAATCGGTCCCTCCGCACAAAGACCGAAACAGCCAGTCTGTACAACATGCACACGATCATGTAGTCCGTCTCTGTCCATCAGCTCATTGAGCTTTTCCCGATTTTTAATTGCGCCTGATGAGGTACAACCCGTACCACAGCAGGTCATGATGTAAATTCTGTTGTCATCGTTTCCGATTCTATTGCCAAAAGACTGCAGTGTTTCTTCTTTTATCTTCTGGATCTCTTTGATTGTCTTAACCATCGTTTCCTCCCGTTATTCCATAAACTCATACTGATTCATGATTTCGTCTACCTGTTCCGGGGTCAGTCTTCCGTAAACCTCATCGTTGATGGTGACGACAGGCGCCAGACCGCAAGCGCCAATGCACCGGCAGGAATCCAGGGAGAATTTGCCGTCTGGCGTACATTCTCCAACATCAATGGAAAGCCGTTCCAGGAATTTTCCCAAAATGTCTCCAGCACCTTTTACGTAACACGCCGTTCCCATGCAGACATTAATTTTGTACTTTCCCTTCTTTTTCAGGGAAAATTGGGAATAAAATGTTACGACGCCGTAAACCTTCGCCATGGAAACGCCCAGCCCATCAGCAATCCGTTCCTGCACCTCATACGGCAGATAGCCAAAGACCTCCTGCGCCTCATGGAGGATTGGAATCAGCGCGCCTCGCTCATCTTTATGCTTTTCGATGATTTCGTCAAGCTGCGCAAACTTTGCAGTCATTTCTTTGCAGTTACACATGTTTTTCTCCTTCGAAAATGATAGATATAGATATAATTCCATAAGATGGTAATCTTCCGTTAAAAATTTAACCTAAATTGGTTAAATTTTTAACCGTTACCATCGTTTTCATTTTATAACAAATTTTCTGATTTGTCAACTTTTCGTCAGACAAAAAATAAAAGATTTTATGACGTTAAAGTAAGATTTGTGAATCTATCACAAAATCCCAATGCATATGCAACGAATTTTATGGGTTTTATCATAACAAAAAACGCAGCACACCGAACCTGCCGTTCGGCGTGCTGCGCCAATTCTCTACAAAACTGCCACCTATGCTCAATAAACAAATTGTATCAAGTCTATTACTTTTCCACCTGAGATATATACGTACACCACTTGATTTCCACTTCTGTAAACCCATTCTTTAATGCCGTAGTAAGTCGCTTTGCTGACAGGCTTCCCCCAAGTTGTCAAGAGCGCCTGCTTACTGGTCATACCGACATATAATTTATTCCCAAAGTACACCATATCGCTATAAGAATCCAATTTCTGCCCGCGCGAATTATATAACGATGCACTTATTTTTGTGCCAGCAGCATGGGTGCCAATATATACCTTAGTCTTCAGCAATTTCTTCGATTGCTTGATCTTTTTCTTATATGTCTTTCCACCAATCTTTATTTTTATCATATCGCCTGCAGAAACATTTGAACACTCCACATACGCATATTTTGATGATTTATATACATATTTATAAATCTCAAGATTGGCAGACTTTCTTTTTTTCACCGTCTTTGTGATACTCGTACTGCTTCCATAATCATTGGTTACAGTAATCTTAATCTTCTTTCCAAATTTTTGTTTTGGAATTTTTAGTTCAAACTCACCGCTTCGTTTATCTGCTTTGGTTTTGTAGGTTTTCCCGTTTAAAACTGTCTTTACCGTTGCGCCCAGCGCTGCTTCGCCGACAATCGTACTCGTTTTATCGTAGATATTATTGACCTTAATATAAACTTCCGCGTTTTCTACAGTCGCTTCCGTTGTAATAACTTTTCCTGTATTGTCCTCCGCTGTAATGGTTATCTTGTCACCCAACTTCTGCTGCGGATAGGCTGCATCCAGCGCAACGGTCATCTCATCATCTATTATTTTGCAAGGATATGTTTCACCGCCTACCGTTACTGTCGCCTTTACAATTTCCTCGCCAGGAAGCTTGCTGATAAATGCCCCCATTCCTTTTCTTTCTGCAATAACAAGAAAGAACTCCGTACTGCTCTGCCCCACATTGACAGTTACAGTCGTAGATACCTCACCAAAAGTTTTCGAGCCGACTGTCTTTACAGTAATAATGGCAGTCCCCGGCGCCTTTGCCCGAATCACTCCGTCGGCGTCTACTGTCGCTACAGCAGGATTATCCGACGTATAAGAAAAGCCTGTACCATCTCCCGAAGCCTTCGCCTTTATTTGCACCGGATCACTCATCGGGAATAAATCAAAGGTATTTTCTTTTACCGTAATTTCCTGTTCTTTCGGGGTAATTTCAAAGTACCTGGTAATCGTGCCGCAATATTTGCCTTTCCCTATAATATCTACTCTGGCTGTACCAACTTCCGTGTTATTATAGTACTGCAAATTATAATCATAAAGTTCACTCAATACCTTTCCTTGGTAAGTTACAATGATTGGTTTGGCATATTGGCGCTTCCCGTTATAAACATTTTTGGTTTCGTATTGCACTTCAGCTTCTGCAATGTCCGTTCGTACCTCATAGCTATAATTCACACTTCCGGAAAATCCTCCGATACCACGAATTTTAATATTGCCAGAGGTTCCTTCGTCTGTATAACCGTCAACAATATAGTCTTTTCCCTCTTCTAAAAGCCTTCTCTCATAAGTAATGGTAAATTGCGGCTTCTCTCCCTTTTTTGTGAATTCCGGAAATTTAAATATACAATAAACGCCAATTGATGCCGGGTTAATATCTAACTCTCCGTGCCGTTCTCCGCAGTAATCGTTGATTCCCTTCGCAATAATTTCCATTTTACCCGGCATCACATTGTTTCTATACTCCAGGGTATAATCGACACCTTCGGTCAATCTGCGATTCGCCACCCAAACGTCTACTTTGTTCGGAATCAATGCCTCCCCTGTATACCGAAGAGAGTATGGCTCTATGCGCATATATGAGTCCTTAGATATATCGATCTTCTGCACTTCTTCCTGTCCAGGGGACTGTGTCCCATCCCCTGCATTCTCTGCAAAAACGCCTGCAGGAAAACTGCAAAGCAGCATCATCAAAGATAATACAATCGCAATGGCTCGTTTCATTTCATTCTTCCTTTCTTTTGTGCTATGTCATATTACATGTTATTATATTCCAACAAACTCCATCTGTAAAGCCCCCACTGTTTTTATATAGCATATATTTAAAAAATAAAATAAATTGTCACTCAAATAACCATATGATATAATAAAATTAAAAAAGTAACTAATCATTATAAAATACGGAGGAAACGACATGATGAAGAAAAAAAGTATCGTAATATTGCTTTCACTGACCCTACTTGCTGTATGCCTTCCAGGCAATATGCTTTTATCTTATGCTGATTTTAGTCCTGCTTACGATTACGATGATGATGAATTAGGTAGCGACGATTACGAAATCGAATTTATTGACGCAACCGAAGAAAAAGGACAGTTATTTGTTTATTGGGTACCTAAGCACGGATTCAACGAGTACGATGTACTCCACTACGAGGTTTCTGTCAAATATCCTGAAAGCGATGAGTTTGTATTTCTTAAAAAAATTGCCAGTGATGACGAAGAATATCAGTACTGGGTCCCAGTTGAGGTTGAAGACGAATATGGCGATTATGAAGACGGATGGGCAGAAATGGATGCTTACGGTTTTGAGTTTCCAGTTACAAAACGAGGGTATTACGAATTCAGAGTCCGCGCCTGCTACAGGGACGACTGGGAAGAAGGAGAATTCTACACAGAGTGGGTCACCGGCGGCGGTCTATACCTGAATATGAAAAAGCCCGTCGTAAAAACGAAAACTTTAAGTTCTACAGAAGTACTTCTATCTTGGGATCCTGTTGAGGGCGCCTCCGATTATATCGTTTACCGCGCAAAGAGCTTAAAAGGCAAATATTACGAAATGGGAACTGTGAATGAATTTTTTCCTGGAGAGGAAGTCTCCACATACTGGATTGACGAAGGTCTTCCTAACAGAACATACTATTACTATGTAGTACCCGCTGCAAAGTATGTCGGATTTTGGCACCATGGAACTCCTTCCAAAACGGTAACAGGAACCACTGGCGTCTTGCAATCCAAAATAAGCAGCATCTCCTCTACCGCAAAAAAAGTAACACTTCGCTGGAAAAAGGATACGACTGTCAGCGGCTATGAAATTTATAGATCCACCCGCCCATCCAGTGGCTACAAAAAAATAACCACCATCAAGAGCAGTTCCAAAACCAGCTATACAGATACCAAAAAAGCCCCTGGAAAAAAATATTACTATAAAGTACGCGCGTATAAGATGATCGACGGCAAAAAAATAACAGGACCTTACAGCCCGCGGAAATCTATCACCGTTAAAAAATAACTATGTCTTATCGCGGAGTGCGCCGAAAATTTCGGCGCACTCTGTCGCAATTACAGACAAAAACACGTTTTATGCGGCTTACGCTGGCAACCTTCACACTTTTGCCGCCAACGGCCGCGTAAAATTGGCGGGGCGGCTGAAATCTTTTCAGCCGCCCCGACATTTATCATAGCGTTCTACATTTTATTTTTCGTTGTGCAAAAGCTTATGCTCTTTTCCTTTGAGAATACCGTCGTACAGACGTAGCGCTACCGGATTCTGTTCAGAAGACTTAATCTGAGAACGGCTGTCAAAGCGATACAGACCGTTCTGTCTTGCTACCGCAGTCAGCGGTTCCTGTCCCAGAGAAACCGGCTGTCCGCCGCCGTTGACGCAGCCGTGTCTGCAGGTCATCACTTCGACAAAGTCGTACTTTACGTGACCGGCTTTCATCTCATCCAGTACCTTGCTGGCATTGCCAAGACCATTAATAATGGCAATCCGCACATCTCTTCCCATGAGCTGTACTGTCGCTTCTTTGATGGCTTCGTTGCCGCGCACACCGGAGAACTTAATCGCTTCCAAATCCTCAGACTTATTACTTTTCGTCAGATAGCGAAGTACTGCCTCCGTTACACCGCCGGTCGTACCAAAAATTGCACCTGCGCCAGAAGACATACCAAACGGCATATCCAGTGCTTCCGGTGTAATTTCCGCCATGTTAATCCCAGTCGCTTTGATCATGCTGGCGATTTCTGTCGTTGTCAGTACATAATCTACGTTCTGCTCTCCTTCAGTGAAGTGTTCTGGGCGCAGAATTTCGCCTTTCTTTGCAGTACAAGGCATGATGGACACTACCACAGTTCTTCTGCCGTCCTCTTCTTTCTTCATTCTGGCTTCTTCTTTAATCAGTGCACCAAACATCTGCTGCGGGCTGCGGCAGGTGGAAATGTGCTTTGTAAACTGCGGATATCTGTCTTCGCAGAATTTTACCCATGCCGGGCAGCAAGAAGTAAACAGCGGCAGATTTTCGCCGGACTGCAGACGTTCTACCAGTTCGCCAGCTTCTTCGATGACCGTCAGGTCAGCGCCAAAGTCTGTATCATATACCTCTTCAAAGCCGATATAACGCATCGCCGCCGCCAGATGTCCCAGCGCATTGACGCCCTTTTCCATGCCAAAGGCTTCCCCGATTGCCACACGCACCGCCGGTGCAATCTGTGCCACAACGCGCACATTTTTGTCTTCCAACAACTGCCAAACAGGCTCTGTATCTGATTTAATTGTGATGGCGCCGGTTGGACAAACCACACGGCACTGTCCGCAGCCAACACAGTTGGTCTCGTTTAAGTCTCTCATAAACGGCGTGGTCATCAGCATGTTAGAACCTCTGCGGGTAAATCCTAAAACGCCCACGCCCTCTACTTCGTGGCACATGCGCACACAGTCACCGCAGAGAATACACTTATTTGCGTCACGCACAACGCAAGGCGAAGTGGTATCCATCGGGTACTGCTCTCTGTAGTTGTCAAAACGAATATCCGTTACACCCAGACGGTTTGCCAGGTTCTGCAAGTCGCAGACACCGTTGGCCGCGCAGGTCGTACAATCTCTGCAGTGCGCCGCAAGCAGAAGCTCAATGACCATCTTTCTATGGTGCTGAATTTTGCGGGTGTGGGTATAAATCTTCATGCCGTCTCTGGGTCTTTCAGAACAAGACGCAAAGACTTTTCCCTTGTCATCCTCCACTACACACAGACGACAAGCGCCGTGGGTAGACAGTTCGGAGTGATAACAGAAAGTAGGGATGTCAATGCCTGCATTACGGATGACCGTCAGCACATTTTTTTCATCTGTAAACTCTACTTTTCTATTGTTGATTGTCATAAATCCCATGATTTTTCTTCCTCCTACCACTCGATATGAATTGCATCAAATGCGCAGTCAGACAGACATGCGCCGCACTTAATACAAGTTTCTATGTCAATATGATATGCCTTTCTAACCTGCCCTGCAATGGCACCTGCCGGACAATTTCTCGCGCACTTGCCGCAGCCCTTGCACTTTTCTGCATCGATAATAAATCTCTGCAGCGCAGTACAGTTTCTGGAAATACATCTCTTCTCCAGCACATGCTGCTCATATTCTTCACGGAAGAATTTCAACGTACTCATCACCGGCTGTGCCGCACACTTGCCAAGTCCGCAAAGTGCTGTATCTGTAATGGTTTCTGCCAGTTCTTCCAGCATATCTAAATCTTCCAGCGTACCTTTGCCGCTGACAATTCTCTCTAAAATCTCCAACATACGCTTTGTTCCCTCACGACACGGCACACACTTGCCACAACTTTCATTCTGCGTAAAGTTCATGAAGAAACGAGACACCTCTACCATACAAGTGTTTTCATCCATGACTACCATACCGCCGGAACCGATCATCA
>CANBFZ010000013.1 GCA_947367725.1 uncultured Eubacterium sp. | reverse complement strand
CGGCAGCTCTGGGAGCGAAATCTGGGGGCAACTTGCCTGTCACTGTTTGGAAGTCGTGACAAAGGCAGAGCCCTAGCTCAGCTTCCCTGATGTTGAAGTTGAGTGTCGCAACAGGGAGTTAATTTCTGGTTTTGGATTCGCTTTATTTTCATCGCCTAATACCAATGCAGTTATGGCGTGTGTTGCGAAGGAAGACTATAGCATTGCCAATTCGATTTTGGCAACGATGCGGACCATAGGGCATACTTCCAGCATGGCAGTGGTAACCATTGTGGTAGGCATGCGTCTTGGTAATGCTGCACTGGATGCAGCAGCGCCGGAGGATTTAGTCAGTACAATGCATACAGCATTTTTGGTATTTGTGGGGCTCTGTGCACTGGGCGGGCTGATGTCCCTGAAACGTGGAAAAACTGCATAAAAATTTTTGAATCTGTGTAACCTGCACAGATTTTTTTCGTCTATAGAAGTGAAAGGAGGGGTGCCTTATGACAGATGCTGAAATCATAGAATTGTTTTGGCAGCGAAAGGAAGCGGCGATTCATGAAACAGAAGTTACCTACGGCGGCAAGCTCAGGCGGCTGGCAGAAAAGATTTTGTGCTGCAGGCAGGATGCCGAAGAATGCGTCAGTGATACGTACTTAAAAGCCTGGCAGGCTATGCCGCCGGCAAGACCACAGTATTTGTATGCCTATTTAGCAAAAATCTGTCGCTTTGGCGCTTTGGACCGATTGGACTGGCAGCATGCACAGAAACGGCACGCGCAGGTTGTGGAGCTGTCTGCAGAGCTGACCGCCTGCATTCCAGACAACGCGTTAGAGAAAGCGGCAACAGGAGAGGAAATTGGGCAGATGCTTACGCAGTTTATCCGACTACTATCGGAGGAGAAGCGGCAACTGTTTTTGCATCGTTACTGGATCGGCGAATCCATTGCAGAGATTGCTGCAGCAACGGGCTTACGGCAAAGCAGTGTGAAGACAAGTCTGCACCGTATCAGAAAAGCACTTCGTATTTATTTAGAGAAAGAGGGAATTTCAATATGAACGGAAAAGATGTATTATTTGGTATGAGTTATATAGACGAGCAACTTGTGCAGGATCTGCTGCTGGCAAGGGAAGAACCCAAAGACAGCACAGGGAATCGACGGCGAGCCCCTTTGCTGCAGGCTGGGAAGCTGCGCCGCTTCAGTCTTTTGGCAGCCTGCACACTTCTTATCTTTGTTGGGACATACTGGCTGGGAAATCAACACGGCATATCAGAGGAACCGCTGTTTTCAACGATTTCTATAGACGACATTGCGGTGAATGCGCTAGCTGCATACAGCAGCGGAAAACGGGTGTATCATTTTCCGGAAGATTGCAGAGCGGAAACGTGGACAGAACGTGAGATAAAACAGTATTTTGGAAGAAGTCTGGTGCCTTCCTATTTGCCAGAGGGATTACAGGCATCGCCAAATAACGATAAGAAAACCGTTTATCTGCGCGGTGATACAGTGTACTTTGCTGCGTTATCTGTGGATTTTTACCATGCTTTTGATGAAAACGATACGCCGATCTTTACAGAGGGGGTCGCAGCAGAAAAAGGATTTACCTTGACAGCGTGGAAACAGGAACTGACGAGGGATTATAGCTGGGGAACGGAAGAAGATACGCTGAAAACTACTGAAATTGGAGGGACAGAAGTCATATTTGGGTATCGTGCCATGGACTATGGCCCTTATGACGAGAAGACCCATGCACCTGCAGGCTCCTATGATTTATACGTGGCAACGTTTACACTGGGGGACGTCCATTACGAAGTGGTCAGCCATCAGCTGCCGCTGGAAGAAGTGGTGAAGATTGTGGAAGCTTTTATTGGTTAAAAAGGGAATAGGAAGTACGCATATGTGTAACGTTTTTCATTGACTTTCTATAAAAAATACACTATAATGAAACTGTAATTCAGTACAATTTCATGTTCTGCCCGGCTTTTGAAAGACGGGGAGCTAAGAGGGAAACAGGTGCAAATCCTGTGCGGTCCCGCCACTGTAATGGAGGAGCTTTTTCTAATATGTCACTGAAGTTTTTCGGGAAGGCAGAAGAAGTGATGATTCCTGAGTCAGGAGACCTGCATGAGATGAATTTCCGGATTCGGCGGTGAACCGAACCTGAAAGAAGAACAGCAAATACGGGCTGTGGGTGATCCACAGTCCTTTTTTGGTAGTGGATGACCGGCTTTTCATTCTTTTTATTTGTTTGAGGCAGGATTCGTCACCCTGCCTCAGCTATTTTTTGGAAAGGGAATTATGATGAAGGATAGACTATATATTGCCACATTTTCAGACCGTGCGGTGGAAGTCGCCGCCAAATACGGACTGGGTATCGAGTTGAATGACACCTGCATTTCTGAAGCGTTGGATACGGAGCAGACTGTGCATACCCTTGCAGCGATGAAACGGGAACTTGCCGAAGCAAAGGCAAAAAACGCCATACTGCACGGTCCCTTTACAGAGATTGTACCGGCGTCTATCGACCACAGAGCGGTGGAACTGGGACGAACCCGGCTGGAGGAAGCCTATCAGATGTGCAGTATGCTGGGGCTGCATCGCATGGTGGTGCACAGCGGATTTTATCCACTGATTTATTTCAAAGCGTGGCATCAGGAGAAGTCTGTACTTTTCTGGAAGAAGTTTTTAGAAGATAAACCGGCGGATTTTACCATATTGATCGAAAACGTCTTTGAGGATGAGCCGATGATGATGCAGGATCTGATTCGCGCAATTGATGATCCGCGGGCAAAGATTTGTTTGGATGTGGGGCATGCCAACGTATGCACAATGTCCGACTATACAGTTTGCGACTGGATTTCCGTGCTGGGCAGGGAAATTGGACATTTTCATCTGCATAATAACGACGGAACCAGAGACGCCCATGGACCGGTGCATCAGGGGGCGATGGACATGCAGCTGGTGTTAAAGACCATCGCAGACTGCTGCAACAGTGATGTGACCATGACCATCGAAAGTCATACTTGTGAAGAAAGTGCAGCGTGGCTTTGCGAATATTTTCGTGCATAGAACGCCTGTTTGTGGTAGAATAGAAGTGCATTTGAAAGAAGGAGATTTTACATAGATGAGCTTAGATAGACTGAACGAGAAACAGAGAGCTGCTGCCATGATGATTGAGGGGCCGCTGTTGATTTTGGCAGGCGCCGGTTCTGGCAAGACCAGCACCATGACAGAGCGGATTGCCTACATGATTGAACAGGGGATTTCCCCATATCATATATTGGCAGTGACCTTTACCAATAAAGCGGCGGCGGAGATGCGCAGCCGGGTGGAGGATCTGGTGGGAAACTGCAGTGACATGTGGATTATGACGTTTCACTCCATGTGTCTTCGGATTTTGCGTTACCATTGCGAACGGATTGGATATGACCACAATTTTGTGATCTATGACGGGACTGACCAGAAAACCGTCATCAAAAATATTATCAAAGCACAGAATATTAACGACAAGGAGTTCAGCGCGCCGTATCTGCTCAGTATCATCAGTTCTTTCAAGGAAAAGGCAGTGGACGCCGAGGGTTACCGGAAAACGATGGAGGTCAACTTCAAGACGAAGATCATTTATCAGGTGTTCAAGGCTTATGAAGAGGAACTGAAAAAGAACAATGCGATGGATTTTGACGACCTGCTGGTGAATACAGTAAAACTTTTTGAAACGGACGAAGCCATCCTTTTAAAGTATCAGAATCGGTTTCGATATATCATGGTGGATGAGTATCAGGACACCAACCACATTCAGTATAAGCTGATCAAGATGCTGGCAGAAGCGCATCATAATCTTTGTGTTGTAGGTGATGACGATCAGTGTATCTATCAGTGGCGGGGCGCTGATATCAGAAACATTTTAGACTTCGAGAAAGATTTTCCGGAGGCGAAGGTGGTCAAGCTGGAACAGAATTATCGCTCCTACGGCAATATTCTGGCGGCGGCCCATTCCGTCATTGAAAATAACCGGGGCAGAAAAGGAAAGAAGCTCTGGACCGAAAAAGAAGCAGGCAACAAGATTAAATATTACCGTGCCGATACTGAAAAAGATGAGGCGCGTTTTGTAGCGCAGCAGATTGATCTGATGCAGGGCAGGGAAAGGAAGTTTAGTGATTTTGCCATTCTATACAGAACCAACGCCCAGTCCAGACATTTTGAAGAGTCGTTGACTGCAAGAGATATTCCCTACCGCGTGCTGTCGGGACTACGCTATTATGACCGAAAAGAAATCAAGGACGTGATGGCATACATGCGGCTTGTAGTCAATCCTTATGACGATTTATCCCTCAAACGCGTGATCAATGAACCAAAGCGGGGCATGGGTGACAAATCCGTTGAAAAAATTGAAGGGTTTGCCAAGGTGCGGGGTGAGAGCCTGTTGCAGGCTTTATCGGATGAAGAGGTACAGGAGACATTGCCGTCGAAGGCTTATACCGGCGTGAAGGCGATGGTAGACTGTATCAATCTTTGCAGAGCGGAACGAGAAAACCTGCGGGTATCGGATATTTATGACCAGCTTCTGGTCAAGACCGGATACATGAAAGCCTTGGAAGATGCAAATACTGTAGAGGCAGAGGGACGCATCGAAAACCTGATGGAATTCAAATCTGTTATTTTTGATTATGAAGACAGTGCCGAGAATCCAACCATAGAAGAATTTATGGAGAAGATTACGCTGATGGCGGAAGTGGACAATCACGATGAAAGCCAGGATGCAGTGGTGCTGATGACCATGCATAGTGCAAAAGGACTGGAGTTCCCTGTTGTATTTCTGCCAGGTATGGAAGATGGGCTGTTTCCTGGACACAAGGCATTTGATACCCCGACGGGCATGGAAGAGGAGCGCAGACTTTGCTATGTGGGCATGACCCGAGCAAAAGAAACCCTGATCTTATGCAGTGCCGCCATGCGAACGTTATATGGTCGTACAGATTACACCAGAGAATCTCAGTTCCTCAGAGAAGTAGATCAGCGTCTGCTGGAGGGGGATGCGGTCTATGTAAGAAAACAGCGAGACAGCGGACTTGGCGTATCGACAGGTTCCATTGACGGATATGCAGCCAAGGAAAGTCCAAAACCCTACGATGCACTTCGTTTTGCCAAAGCGGCAACGCGAGCCAATGCAGGCGGCGGTTCCAGCGAAGAAACTTTTGCTGCGGGGGATAGGGTACGCCATGCGAAATTCGGCGAAGGTCTGGTCATTGACCAGGACGACAAAACCTTGACGGTGATCTTTGATGCGGCAGGGCAGAAAAAGATGGCAAAGGGCATCGCCCCTCTGAAAAAACTTTAGGAGAAAAGAAGCCATGCAAGACAAAAAGTCTTTGATGAAAGAGAAAATAGAACGTTTGAATCAGGCTGGCAAGGCGTATTATCAGGATGCGGAAGAAATGATGTCCAATTTTGAATACGACAGGCTTTACGATGAGTTGGTGGCGCTGGAAGCGGAAACTGGTGTAATTCTGGCAGGCAGCCCTACACAGCATGTGGGATATGAAGTGCTTTCTGATTTGCCCAAGGAGCGGCATCAGGAGCGGATGCTTTCCCTGGATAAGACAAAGGACAGACAGGCGCTGGCTGACTGGCTAGGTGAACAGAAGGGGCTTTTATCGTGGAAACTGGACGGACTGACCATTGTACTGACTTATGAGAACGGAAAACTTGCAAAAGCGTTGACACGAGGCAACGGGGATGTAGGGGAAGTGATTACCAGCAATGCAAAGGTCTTTGCCAATGTGCCGGTGGAGATTCCCTACAAAGGCAGACTGGTGCTGCGGGGCGAAGCGGTGATACGATACAGTGATTTTGAGAAGATCAATGCTGCAATTGGGGATGCGGATGCGAAGTATAAAAATCCGCGGAATCTGTGTAGTGGTTCTGTACGTCAGCTGAATAACCGGATTACAGCAGAGCGGAATGTACATTTCTTTGCATTTGGTCTGGTGGAAATTTCTGATGGTGCTGGTGAAGACGCCAGTGCAGCGATGGGACTTGATTCCATGGAACCTGGCAGACTTCCTTTGACGGAAGCAGGGGTGCAGGGTGCACAGCACAGCAGTAGGACGGTGGATTTTGAAAACAGTAGAGTGCAGCAAATGGAGTGGCTTTCGGCACAGGGCTTTGATATAGTAGAATACAAGGTGGTGACAGCGGAAACCGTAGTCGATGCAGTGGCATATTTTGAAGAGGCAGTGGTCGGAAACGATCTGCCTTCTGACGGGCTGGTTCTCACTTTGGACGATATTGATTATAGCCGCAGTCTGGGCGCCACTGCTAAATTTCCGCGGGATTCGATTGCCTTTAAATGGCAGGATCAGGTGGCAGAAACGACGCTGCGGGAAATAGAGTGGAGTGCGTCGAGAACCGGACTCATCAATCCGGTTGCGATTTTTGAACCGGTAGAGCTAGAGGGAACCACGGTCAGTCGGGCTTCGGTGCATAATATTAGCGTGATGCGGGATTTAAAGCTGGGGCTTGGAGATCGGATTACGGTATATAAGGCGAATATGATTATTCCACAGATTGCAGAGAACTTGACTGCAAGCAACAACATTGCAGTGCCGGATCATTGTCCGGTCTGTGGTCACCAAACGGTCATGAAGCATGACAATGGCGTTGAAACGCTGTACTGTACCAATGGAGCGTGTCTTGCCAAGCAGATTAAGCGGTTTACCCTTTTTGTATCACGGGATGCGATGAATATCGACGGTCTATCAGAAGCTACAATTGAGAAACTCATTGCAAAGGGGTTGATTCAGGAGTTGGCCGATTTGTTCAAGGTATCTCAATATCGAGAAGAAATCACTGCCATGGAAGGCTTTGGTGAAAAGTCTTTTGAAAATCTGACCGCGTCGGTGGAAGCGGCAAAGAACACGACGCCAGAGCGGCTGCTCTATAGCCTGGGTATTCCCGGCATCGGTACTGCCAACGCGAAACTGATTATGAAAGCCTGTGGACGCAAATGGGACAAGGCGGTGGCTTTGACCTCTGCGGAACTGACCGCAATCGACGGGATCGGTGCAGTACTTGCAGAAGCCTATGTTTCGTTCTTTGCTGATGAAGAAAAGCGAAAAGAGGCAGCGGACGTACGCAGTATGGTGCATCTGGATGAGACGGAGGAAGAAACTGCAGATTTTCTGGCAGGAAAAACCTTTGTAATCACAGGGTCTTTGCAGCATTACGAAAATCGGGATGCGCTGAAAGCGGAGATTGAGCGGGCAGGCGGCAAAGTGGCAGGGTCTGTCAGTGCAAAGACTGCATACTTGATTAACAACGATCTGCAGTCGAATTCTGGCAAAAATAAGAAAGCGAAGGAACTGGATATTCCTATCATCAACGAGGAAACCATCAGACTTTGGCTTGAAACAGGGGTGATACAAGATGATTAACGAAAAAGATGCAGCAGAGCAAACGCGTAAAGCGGACGTTTTTAAAAGTGATTCGACAGGTTCGGTGAAAGCACATAGCAGGCAGACGGCTGCATTTGCAGGGACACAGCTTGGTACAGGTGTAGAACCAGTGCAAGTGAAAATTGCAGCAGAAGATGTGAGAATGCAGCATGTGGAATCCCATGTACCGATACAGACGCCAGCAGGTGGTCAGAGGGCGTCTTTCGCGACGGATGGTGTACATGGGGGACAAGTTTGCAGTGATGTGCCTTTGCCTGTGGGTAAGCTGGACAGTGATGTCCTGCAGAACATTGTACTTGACCGGATTTCTTATCGCAGAGCGGAGGTGAAGACCCGTGCCGGTGTAGGCGAGGACTGTGCAGTGGTAGATTTTGGCGCCTACGATTGCGTGGTTTCCACTGATCCGATTACAGCGGCAGTTTCAGAGATCGGACGGCTTGCCATTCATATCTCTTGTAATGATATTGCAAGCAACGGCATTGAGCCGCTGGGGATTACCTTAGCAGTCATGCTGCCGGTAGGTACGACGGTGCATGATGTGGAATGTATTATGACGCAGGCAGGAGAAGCGGCGGCAGCAGCGGGAGTAGAAATCATCGGCGGACATACGGAAGTGACGCAGGCAGTGAACCAGCCTGTGATTGTATCAACAGCTTTTGGCCGGGCACTTTCCGACGCTTCTCAGTCAGCACATGATATGAAATCAGGTGACTATGTGTTTCTGACCAAGTGGGCAGGGATGGAAGGCACCGGCATCATTGCCAGTGACTTTGAAGCGGCGCTTACGGATGTGCTGACGGCAGAAGAACTGACAGAAGCCAGATCCTTGCTAAAAGATGTTAGTGTGGTAAAAGAAGGGGTTGCCGCCGGTAAAATTGGGACGGGCGGCATGCATGATGTAACCGAAGGAGGGATTCTGGGTGCAGTGTGGGAAATGTGCCACATTGCAGGACTTGGTGCAGTACTTTGGGAAGATTGTATTCCGCTTCATCCGAGTACTGTAAAGATTGCAGCGCATTTTGGACTGCATCCGCTGCGCTTGATCTCCAGCGGCTGTATGATGGTGGTGGCAGCGCCGGAAAAAAAGGAGGCGCTGATGGCTGCCATCGGTGCGGCAGGGGTTCCGATTAGCTGTATCGGACAGATTCTTCCGCCGGACGGAGGCTTGCATTTGGTGCGGGCAGATGGGGCAATTGAAGAAATTACACCGCCGGAACCGGATGAGCTTTATAAAGTGGTGAAATAACGGCGGCGGAGAGGAGTGACGGCGATGTATGAGTTGATACAGGTTGGGGACAGAACATATTACATAGAATGTCCTGCCAAGATGGGATTGTTTCGAATCAATGAGAATGCGGTTTGTCTGATCGACAGCGGTAATGATAAAGATGCTGGCAAAAAAGCCCTGCGCATCATAGAGGCGCAGGGGTGGCAGCTAAATATGATCATCAATACGCATTTTCATGCAGATCATATAGGCGGCAATCAGTTGCTGCAGCAGCGGACCGGCTGCACTGTGTGCAGCCGTGGCAGCGACCGCGCCCTTGTAGCGCGGCCGCTGCTGGAGCCGGCGTTTCTCTTCGGCGCTTGTCCGCCGCGAGAGTTGAGGAACAAATTTCTGATGGCGAAAGAAAGTCAGGTTACGGAACTGACGGAGGAACTTTTGCCGCAAGGGCTTTCTATTATCGAATTGCCGGGACATACTGATGCCCAGTTTGGCATTAGAACCTGCGATGATGTTGTATTTTTAGCAGACTGCCTGGTAGGTGAGGAAACGCTGAACAAATATCGGATTTCTCATATTTTTGATGTAGGCAGATATTTGGAAACGCTGGAAATGGTAAAGTCGCTTTCTGCATTGCTTTTTATTCCATCTCACGGTGCAGCCCGTGCAGATATCATACCGTTGGCGCAAGCCAATATTAACAATACGATAGCGATTATGGATGATATACTAGCGCTTTGCACGGAAAAAGCAAGGACATTTGATGAAATTACAGCGGCATTATTTGAGAAATACCAGTTATCCTTTGATCTGGCGCAATACTGTTTAAACGGAACCACCATTAAGGCGATGCTTTCTTACTTGCATGGGGAAGGGAAAGTTGAAATTGTAGCGGAAGATCATTGTATTCTTTGGAAATGCATCCTGTAGTATTCTGATGACTTTGCCTTGCACCGCCTGCAAATATCATTTGACATTTGCGTGAAAAAACAATATAATAATATGTACGACAAATTCTAAAGAAAATTGAATCATTGCCCTTTTATAGCTTCGCCTGGTATGGTTTGGGTCCTGCGCAATGGGATGCCGTGAACCTTGTCAGGTCCGGAAGGAAGCAGCAATAAGCGGAAGTTCTTATGTGCCGCAGACTAGCCTTCTCCAACGCCTGCGCGGAGCTTTTCAAGGGCGATTTTTAATAAGAAGGAGAAGTCGATGTATACTGCACTATACAGAAGTCACAGGCCTGAAGTTTTTGAGGAAATTTTAGGACAAGAGCATATAGTAAAAATTCTCAGCAATCAGATACAAACAAACAGTGTGAATCATGCGTATCTTTTTTGCGGCACAAGAGGAACAGGCAAGACTACCACAGCAAGGATTCTTGCCAAGGGAGTGAACTGTCTGTCAGATGGGGCAAGACCATGCGGAACTTGTGAACATTGCAAAGCAATAAAAGATGGGAATTTTATGGATGTTGTAGAGATAGACGCGGCATCTAACAATGGCGTTGAGAATATAAGAGAACTTAGAGAAAGCGTCAAATATCCTCCAGCGCTGGGCAGGAAAAAGGTTTATATAATAGATGAAGTTCACATGCTTTCTACAGGGGCGTTCAATGCACTTTTAAAGACTTTGGAAGAACCGCCTGAACATGTGATGTTTATACTTGCAACTACAGAACCGCAAAAATTGCCGCCTACTATATTATCAAGATGTATGAGGCTTGATTTTAGAAGGGTTTCCCAGAAAACCATCGCTGAAAATATGAAGCAGATATGTCTTGAGAGAGGCGTTGACGTGACCGAAGATGCAGCTAGGCTCTTAGCAAATTGTGCAGACGGTTCTGTAAGAGACGGACTCAGCATTTTGGACCAGGTGCTTGCAGGCGGCGATAAGCACATTGACAGAGAAAAAGTTCTTGAATATGTTGGAACTACAGGAGAAGAGTTTTTCTTGGATTTAACAGAACTTGTGTCTTTGAAAAAGTCAGCTGAAGCATTGATTCTTTTGAATAACGTTCTCCAAGAGGGTAAAGATGTTAAGCAGATAATGAAGGATTGGGTCAGCCACTATAGGGGGCTTCTAATCACTAAGTTCGTAAAGGATGCAGAAGATATGCTGAGTATGTCTTCCGAAAACTTGAAACGGCTTAACGAGCAGAGCAAACAGATTTCACTTGAAGAAATAGATTATGCAGTAACCAGACTTTCCAAAACTATAAACGACGCTCGCTGGTCTACAAATCCAAGAGTACTGCTTGAACTTGCAATAGTTGCAATAGCAGCAGGAGGAGAGAAGGAAGAAATTAAACCTCGTGTTCAGCATGACTCTGCAAGATCAGTTTCACATAGTGAACTTCAAAAGACGGTGGAATTATCTAAGGAAAATACTAAATCCGAAAAGATTGAAGAGCCGTTTGAGCAAGAGTCAGTACTTAAGGAGGAAGCAATTCCTACTTTGAATGAAGATAACGATAATTTGTGGCATAGAATATTCGAAGAAGGTGAAGGAAGCGCAGGAAGTTTTAATCTCATAAGAAGCGGCACCAGCCTTCATCAAGTAACTGAAGATAGTTTTGTGGTGCTTGCCGGAAGCAGCTTTACTAAACGATATGTTGAACAAAAAAAAGAACAGATAGAAAAATTGATGGAAGAACATACAGGGAAACGTCTAAAACTTGTATGTATATTAAAAGAAGAAAAAGAGAATGTTGCTGAAACCGGCCAGACTATTGAGGATTTAGCCAAAGAAGCAGGAGACATTCTTGGAATAAGCATAGATATAGAATAGATTGGGAGGATTGAAATGGGAAAAGGAATGAGAGCCGGAAAAAGACCGTCAGGTGGCGGAGGCATGCAGAAACAGCTTCAGCAGATGCAGGCAATGCAGAGAAAGATGGAGATGATGCAGGCTGAAATAGAGGAAAAAGAAGTCACTACTACTGCAGGCGGCGGTGCTGTAACAGTTACAATAAGTGGTAAAAAGGAGATTACAGATTTGCAGATTAAACCTGAAGTTGTAGATCCTGATGATGTTGAAATGCTTCAAGATCTTGTTATTGTGGCTGTCAATGAAGGATTGCGTCAGATTGAAGAAATATCCAATAACGAAATGAGCAAGATAACCGGCGGACTTGGCATACCAGGATTATAGGAGCGGCGAAAGATGAAACAATATCCAAGACCCCTTGCAAAATTGATAAATGAGTTATCTAAATTGCCTGGTATAGGGTATAAGTCTGCTCAGCGTCTTGCATTCCATATATTATCCCTTGAAGACAATGAAGCTAAGGGTTTGGCTGATGCCATAACGGAAGCAAAATCAGAAATGAAATATTGTAGTGTTTGCGGCAATTTAACGGATCAGGATCCTTGTGTAATATGTTCGGATAATAGCAGAAGGGAAGACATAATTTGCGTTGTGGAAAGTCCCCGTGATGTAGCTGCCATGGAGAGAATTAAAGAATTTGATGGACTTTATCATGTTCTTAATGGGGTTATTTCTCCTATGGATGGGATAGGACCTGATGATATAAATTTGAAATCTCTGATTAAGAGACTTCAAGAAAAAGACATAAAAGAGGTTATAGTGGCTACAAATCCAAATATTGAAGGTGAAGCTACAGCTATGTATATAGCAAGACTTTTAAAGCCGGCCGGAATAAAAGTTACCAGAATTGCTCATGGCCTTCCTGTAGGAGGCGATTTGGAGTATGCTGACGAGGTGACGCTTCTCAAAGCTGTAGAAGGTCGTAGAGAATTATAAAAAAATCTCTCTGAGTCTGTCTCAGAGAGATAAATTTTTTTCTTTTGCCAGTTTAATCAAGTATGAATATTTAGCTCTTGCGGCTAAAAGGTTATAGGAGGCATAGTCTATAGCCTTATCGTCTGTTAATTCATTAAATGTGGATACTGCTTGTTCCAGCTCAAAGCGGGCAGAATTAATCGAATTGTATAAAGGATCGTTTTCGGAAGTGTTTTGTTTGAGGGCATTTGACCCTCTAACTTTGTCGCATGTAAGATTATATCCTTTCAGGATCTTTTCTCTGATAGAATTAGTCAATGCTATCACACCTTTCTTGCTTATTTAATTCTATTTTATTCCAAAACGTCATATTTTATACAAGTTGGAGGAAAAGAATATGGGATTAGAGATTAACGTTTTTCTTACGTATGTAGGTGCAATTATATTGATATTTATTTTTGGAAGGATATTTTTGTGGCCGTTAAAGATGATATTGAAGCTTGCGCTCAACAGTGTAATAGGGGGAGTATTAATTTTTGTGTTTAATTTGATAGGGGCAAGTTTTAATATTATGATACCCCTAAACATGTTGAATGCTGTAATAGTTGGAATACTGGGACTGCCCGGAGCAGTACTGCTGCTCATATTTACAGCCATATAGGAGTCAGATAGACCTTAATACGGCCTTTTATAGAACATTCCATTGAGTTGTTCTGTGCGGATAACATTTATAAAGGCTTTTGGGTCTATCTTTTTTATTTCTGAAATAACTTTATCTACTTGCTCTCTGCCGACAACGGAATACATTATGTGGCGCGGAGCTCCTTCAAAGCAGCCGGTGCCTTGTATCAATGTAGCATCATGGTTGGTTATTTGTCTGAGCTTGCCGTATACTGCGCCTGGGAGCTGAGTAATGATTAAGAGCGTGTCTTTTTGATATCTCTTAAAAAGCAGCTGAATAACCTGTGTAGCGGCGTATTGGTGTATTATGGAATATAAGGCAATGTCGAAGCCAAATAGGATTCCGGCAATAGTTAATATGACGACATTGGCTAAGAGTATATAGTTCCACGTGTCGACGCCTTTTTTCTCTGAAAAATATATAGAAATGAAATCGGTTCCGCCGCCGCTGGCACCGTTTATGAGGCAGATGCTTATGGCTATGCTTCCCAATATTCCGCCAAAAATGCTGATAAGCAATATGTCAGATGTGATTTTAACTACTGGGAAAATGTCTGTTAAAATACTGGAAAGAAAAACTACATAAAAAGAATAGACAGTAAATTTTTTACCTATATATTTTAAGCCTATATAAGCAGGTATTAAGTTGAGAGGCAAATAAATTACGGAAAAGGACAAATCTACA
>CANBFZ010000012.1 GCA_947367725.1 uncultured Eubacterium sp. | reverse complement strand
TGTTCCGATTTACGACTACAGCGGAGAGATTACAGCAGCATTAAGCTGCTTTGGCAAAGTAGAGCAGATGTCATTTGAACACATTCATCATGATATTTTGCCAGAACTTAGAACGGTGGCAGAGGAAATTTCTTTCAGAATGGGTCATTATGCATAACGAAAGAAGCTGTCATAAATAAATAAGATAGAAAATCCCTTTTGAACATCCAACTTTGGTCAAAAGGGATTTTTTTATTATTTCACAAAAATGAAATTAAATTTCAATTTTGATTGACAAATAAAAAATATTAGAATAAAATGAAAACAACTTCTAAAATTCATTGCGACAGGAGGAATGTGAAAATGAATATCGAAAAGAAGAAATACTGTGTGAATGGCACATGGTATCAGTCAAAGACGGACAAGTATATGCCCGTTACGAATGCAAGCACAGGAGAAATCATGGCAGAAGTCCCCTGCTGCACAGCAGAGGAAGTCGAATCAGCGATTGCAGCGGCACAGGCGGCATTTCCTGCATGGTCAAGACTTTCGTTAAGTCAGAGAACACAGATGATGTTTCAGTGGAGAAATATTCTCATAGATCATTTGGAAGAACTGACACTGTTATGTGCAAAAGAATTAGGAAAGACGCTGTCGGAAGCTAGAGGCGACGTACTGAAAGCCATTGAGCCGACAGAGCATGCCTGTTCGCTGCCAACGCTGATGCAGGGGGACGCGTCGCTGCAGGTGACAACCGGTTTTGATACAGCGGCTTATCGGATGCCACTCGGTGTTGTAGCTGGGATTGTACCTTTTAACTTTCCGGCGATGATTCCTTGGGGCTGGATGGTACCGCTTGCCATCGCTTCCGGAAATACAGTTGTGCTGAAAGCGTCCAGTGCAACGCCGCTGACTGCGATGCGCATATTAGAGCTTTTTTATGAAGAGGGCGGTTTCCCGAAGGGCGTTGTCAATCTGGTAACCTGTAGCAGAACAGAAGCCGATATCTTCTTAACGGATCCGCGAGTAAAAGCTGTAACCTTTGTAGGTACCACAGGTGTGGGCAAGCAGATTTATTCGATAGCGGCAGCCAACGGAAAGCGTGTACAGGCACAATGTGAAGCCAAGAATCATGCGCTGGTGTTGGAGGATGCGGATTTAGAGCATGCAGTCAGCGCCATTATCAACTCTACTTATGGATGCGCAGGAATGCGATGCATGGCGCTACCAGTGATCGTAGTGCAGGAGTCTGTTGCAGATACATTTGTTGCGCTGCTAAAGGAAAAAGCAATGGCGATGAAGGTTGGTTGTGCTTATGATCCAGAGACAAATTTGGGACCGGTTGTATCTGCGGCGCATAAAGCGAAAGTATGCCAATGGATTCAGAGAGGGATCGATGAGGGCGCAGCACTTATTTTAGATGGGCGCGATGTGATAGTGCCTGGCTTTGAAAAGGGCTTTTTTGTTGGTCCAACCATTTTTGACCATGTAAAACCGGGCATGACCATCGGCGAGCAAGAAATCTTTGGACCAGTGACTTTGATCAAACGCGTGAAGGACTTTGAAGAAGGACTTGCTCTGATGAATGAAAATCCGTTTGCCAATGGGTCGGTGATCTTTACACAAAATGGGTACTACGCCAGAGAATTCGAGTTCCGCACTGACGGCGGCATGGTAGGTATCAACGTTGGTATTCCTGTACCATCTGCCTATTTCCCATTCTCTGGAAACAAGGATTCCTTCTTTGGAGACCTGCACGTTCTGGGAAAAGACGGGATTCGATTCTATACCAGAGCGAAGACCGTGACCAAACATTGGTATGATGAGACTGCGAAAAGGCAGAAAAAAGAAGTGGATACCTGGGAAGGGACCGTAGAAAGAATTTAGCAATCCCAATTTCGAGACCATGGATCCATGAAGAACCACATGACGAAAGGAGAAACGTAATGGAAAAAGGAAAGAAAAAGAAAAAATTTGCAGTACCCAATGTATTTATTATTCTATTTGCAATGATTCTGGTTTGCAGTATATTGTCCTATCTCGTACCGGCAGGCACCTATGAGATGATGGATTTAAACGGCAGATCGGTAGTAGACCCGGATTCTTATCATACCATTGAGCAGACGCCAGTGTCTTTGATGCAAATGCTGACTTCCATCACCAGGGGATTGCAGGAGAGTGCACAGATTGTATTCTTCCTCTTCATTGTTGGAGGCGCAATGGCAGTGATTCAGTCTACCGGTGCCTTAGAGGCAGGGGTCGGCAAGCTGGCAAAAAGTTTAAAAGGCAAGGATCTGATCATTATTCCTATCGTTCTGGCGCTGTTTGGTCTGGGCGGCGCAATTTTCGGGATGTGTGAAGAATCTGTACCGTTAGTTCCTCTCTTTGTCGCGCTGTGTCTTGCGATGGGATATGATTCCATCGTCGGTGTAGCAATCGTCATGGTTGGCGGCGCTATCGGCTGGGCCGGTGAATTTATGAATCCATTCTGCCTGCAGGTTGCGCAGGGCATTTCGGAGCTGCCGCCACTTTCCGGTATGGGGCTTAGAATTGCACTCTTTGTGACGATGCTGACAGTAACTTCCCTGTGGATTATGCGGTATGCGAGAAAAATAAAAAGAGAGCCGCAGCTTTCTCCGATGTACGAATTGGACAAACAGCGGGATGATACCTTGGATCTTGAACATTTACCGAAGTTTGGCGGACGTGAAAAGGCAATTTTAATCGTATTTCTCTTGATGATTGTACTGCTGGTTTACGGCGTAATCCAGTTGGGCTGGTACATGGATGAAATTTGCGCATTGTTCCTCGGCACTTCTATTCTTTGTGCCGCAATCGGAAAAATTGGCTTCAACCGTTACGCAGAGGTGCTGGGAAAAGGCATGATGGATCTTGCGACTGGCGCTTTAATCGTTGGATTCTCCAAAGCGATTGTAGTCGTATTGACTGACGGCAGTATTCTCCATGTAATCTTACATGGGGCAGCTTCCGTACTCGGTGTATTACCGCCGATCTTCTCCGCAATCGGGATGTACATTTTCCAGAATCTGCTGAATCTAGTCGTAGTATCCGGTTCTGGACAGGCAGCGCTTACCATGCCGCTTATGGCGCCGCTTGCGGATTTGGTAGACGTAACAAGACAAACTGCAGTGATGACTTTGTCCATCGGAAATGGATTGTCCAATGTATTGACGCCTGTTTCAGGTTTTCTGATGGCAGGGCTTGCCCTTGCAAAGGTTCCTTGGGAAAAATGGGCAAAATGGATGCTGCCGCTGATTGGAATCCAGTTTGCAGTGGGTCTTGTGTTCATTATCATTGCTCATGTGACGCAGTATGGACCGTTCTAAGGAAAAGCCGCAGAAAAAAGAGGCTGCAAAATATAGAAACAAAGTCTGTGAAAGGAGGTCTGCACATGGCAGAATTTTTTAGACCAGACACGCTGCAGGCGGCATTAGAACTGCTCGCCCGCTATCAGGAGAAAGCTGCCGTTGTAAATGGAGGCAGTGATATTGTAATCGATATCAGTCAGAAAAGGATTACCCCTTGCGCCATCGTTTCCATTGGGCAGCTGACAGAGCTGCGATATGTTCGAGAAGACAAAGACTGGATACGCCTGGGTGGAGCGATTCCCTACAGAGAGGTGGCGCGAGAACCCATATGCCAGAAAATAGAGGGATTGATCACAGCGATTTCAAATTTGGGGAGTCCAGGCGTTCGCGCAGTTGGAACGCCAGCAGGAAATATTGGTACGGCAGCGCCGGCAGCGGATTGTGCGACCATGTTAATGGCACTGGGTGCTGTAGTCGTACTTGTCAGTACGCAGGGAGAGAGAACCGTACCGCTGCAGGATTTTTATCTGGGCAGAAATCGTACCGTGAAGCGTCCGGATGAACTCATTTACGAGATTTGTTTTCCGGCAATACAGCCGGGGGAAGGTACCGGTTATTGTAAAGTGGCGCGCCGTAAGGCACAGGACATTGGCAAAATACTGGTTGGTGCAAGAATCCAGCTAGCGGGTGACGTAATCCGTCGCGCCGCCATATCCCTGGGGGCGTTAAACGCAAACATTGTGCGCGCGTGCAGTCTGGAGGAGGCCGTGACAGGTATGAAATCGGCAGAAGCGCAGCAATATCTGAAAGAGACGTTTCCGAAAGAGGCAGTTTTGCGGGAATCTTACTTTAAGGAATATAAAGAACTTACAACTAGGGCTGTTGTTGCTCAGGCATTTTCTCAGGCGCTTGCCAGCGCTGAAAGGAGGAAGTAATATGCGGCGGATCACATTTGTTCTGAATGGAAAAACCGTAAGCTGTGAGATTGCAGGGGATGAAATTTTAACTGATACCATACGAAATCGGTTTCAGCTGACAGGTACAAAGAAAGGCTGCGGGACTGGAGACTGCGGCGCATGTACGGTATTGGTTGACGACGTAGCGGTCAGGTCATGTACCATGCTGACTGGAATGATCGAGGGAAAACGAGTCACGACGATCGAAGGGCTTGGAACAGCCGAACATCTGCATCCGGTGCAGCAGGCATTTGTCGATGTAAACGCGGTACAGTGTGGATTTTGTATTCCGGGCATGGTGCTGGCGGCATATGCGTTGCTGCAGGAAAACCCGGATCCTACGGAAGACGAAATTCGCATTGCGATCTCCGGAAATCTCTGCCGTTGTACTGGATACCAAAAAATTGTAGAAGCGATTCAGCTTGCTGCCGTGCGCATGCAGGCACAAAAAGGATAAGAAATGGAAAGGAAGGAAAAAATTATGATTCAATATTATGAAGGCGATGGACGTTTATCTTTAGTAACAGAGCACAATGGGGTTCTGTATTTGACCGGAAGAACCAGTGAAGGAAAAGACATCAAAGAACAGACCCAGGGCGTTCTGCATATTATCGATGAAACATTAGCAAAATACCATTCGGACAAGGAACATATTGTTCGCGTGCAGATCTTTTTGAAAGACGTCCTGCGAGATTTCGATGATATGAACGAAGTATGGGAAGCCTGGGTTGTCAAAGGCAAAGAACCTGCAAGAGCGACGGTGTCTGCTGATATGGCGCTGGAAGATCGATTGATAGAAATGGTTGTGACTGCTGTGGTGAAATAAAACCATCGCATAAAACAGAAAAGATCCCTTCGGCTGGTAGCACAGTTTTTTATATTGGATATCGGCCGAAGGCATTGCTTTTGCAAAATAGGAGTAAGAACATCATGAATAAGAATCACAGTCTGATTGGAAAACGAATGGTAAAGCCCGATACCATTGCAAAAGTAACAGGCGCAGCAAAATTCACTGCAGATTTGGCGGTTCACCGTACAGATCTGCTGTATGCAAAGGCCTTATTTCCCCCTTATGGACATGCGAAAATCGTGTCGATCGATACGGCACAGGCAGAAGCCCTTGATGGCGTAGAAATTGTTATGACTGCAAAGGATTTGCCGCCGGGATGTGTCAATGGATATGGCCTGGACGAATATGATAAGCCTGTTTTGGCAGAAGATAAGGTGATATACGAGGGCGATGCGGTGGCAATTTTAGCGGCGCGGGATCTAGCCACAGCGGAACAGGCGGTGTCTTTGATTCAGGTAGTATATGAACCGCTTCCCGCCTATGATGATCCCAGAGAAGTTTTTGAGATGGAAGCCGGGATCATCCATGAGAAGCATCCCTTTTCTGGAGATCAGAATATCTCCTATAGCGCCAAGGTGCTGCAGGGGGATGTAGATGCCGCATTTGAAAATGCTGATGTAATTCTCGACAATGCGTTTGAAACGCCTATGGTTGATCACGCTTATCTGGAGCCGGACGTGTGCATTGCAGAGCCGGATTTGATACAGGGTGGGATTACCATTTACAGCCCGCAGCATAATGTGCAGGGCGCCAAAAAATCCCTTTGCAAAGTATTCGGATTGCCGCAAAGTAAGATTCAGGTCATTAGTACGATCGTAGGCGGCGCTTTTGGAGGAAAAGAGGATTCTACCTTTGATGTTTCTGCGATTGCAGGCATACTGGCGCTGCAGACAGGAAAGCCAGTGTTTTATGAGGAGACGCGAGAAGAAGTGTTCCGTACGACAGGCAAGCGCCATGCAGCGTTCTTACATCACCGGTTGGCGGCAGATCAAACAGGAAAGATACTGGGGATAGACGTATTTAATATAATCGATAAGGGCGCATATCAGTCGGTAGACGCAATTCCGGATCGAACGGTGCTGTATGCTGGCGGTCCGTATAAAATTCCGGTGTCAAGGGCGCACGGGCATTCTGTTTATACGAATCATCCATATGGATGCGCATTTCGAGGATTAGGTGCGCCGCAGGCACATTTTGCCATGGAATGTCAGATGGACATGCTGGCGCATGCGCTGGGCATGGATCCCATCGAATTGCGGTTAAAGAATATTGTGCGAGCGGGAGATCGCATACATACAGGACAGGTTATGCTGGGGGAACGCGGCGTTGGCTTAGAAGAATGTCTGCTGAAGGTAAAAGAAGCGCTTTGCTGGGATGCGCCAAGAGACAGAGGAACCGGTGCGAAGAAACGGGGAAAGGGCGTGGCATGTTTTATGTACGGCATAGGCACAGGCAGCGCGCCGGACGGTGCGCATTGTATCGTCCAGGCCCAGCGGGACGGATCGGTTAACGTCGGCCTGTCTTCTAATGAACTGGGACAAGGACTCTTGGTCGCCATGAAGCAGCTGGCGGCAGAAGCCCTGGGCGTTTCTTATGAAAAGGTATATGTGGATTACTCCAATTCGGCCTCCTCCTTGGAAGCGGGTGCAACAGTTTCTTCGCGAACGACGGCATTGATGGGAAATGCGGTTCTGGCAGGCTGCAAAACGCTGCGGGAACGGTTTATCCAGTATGCAGCAGACGAGGTTTTTCGGGTAGGCACAGAGTCTTTGGCAATGGAAGAAGACACAGTTTTTGTCAAGGGAAAACCGGAAACTGCCATGCCACTGGAGAAAATCGTGACAGGTGCTTACAGAGCGCAAGTACCGCTTGCAGCCATCGGATCCTGGTTCCCTCCGAGAGTGCACCCCAATCCAAACGGTACCCATGATCAGATGCATGCATTTACCTTTGGCACTTGCGGTGTAGAGCTGGAAGTGGATACAGACACGGGAGAACTTACTATTTTACGGTGCATTTTAGCGTGCGATGTAGGCAAGGCGATTAACCCGAGTACAGTGGAAGGGCAGATGGAAGGCGGCATGGTGCAGGGCATCGGCTGGGGCATCATGGAGGAGCACTTTATGCGCCAGGGGCGGATGCAGAATCATACGTATCACGATTTCTTGATTCCAACAGCGGTCGATGTACCACCTCTGGAAACCATCATTGTGGAACATCCCAATGTACTGGGACCTTACGGCGCAAAGGGGATTGGAGAACCGCCGGTGGTAGGGATTGCACCAGCCATTAGAAATGCGCTTTTTGATGCGACAGGTGTGTTTATCAATACGATTCCCCTCACGCCGGTTCGCGTTATGGAAGCACTGCACAAGTGTGAGAAAAGAAAGGACTAGATGATGCATATGAAAAATCAGAATGTGAGACTTCAGAAATTCTTCGTATTGCTGCTCGTTTTCTCAATGATGATTGCAGCAGTAGCTTGCGGGGCGGAGGAGACTGCGCCGCAAGAAGAGAACGCTTCCTGGGAAGCAGTAACTGTAACCGATCAGGCGGGTCGTCAGGTAAAAATCGAAAATCGGCCTGTGAAAATCGTAAGCGGTTATTATATTTCTACCTCCATCCTGCTAACCCTCGACTGCAAGGAGCGGCTGGTAGGCATTGAAGCTAAGGCCAAGGAACGAAATCTTTATGCCCTTGCCGCTCCGGAACTGATCGACTTGCCGAATACCGGCTCTGCAAAGGATTTTAATTTAGAGGCATGTATTGCGTTAAAACCGGATTTGGTGATTTTACCCAAAAAACTGCAGGAGCCAGCGCGGGCACTAGAGGAAATGGGGATTCCCGTTGTACTGATCAGTCCGGAAGACGATCAGCAGTTAGAGGAAGCCATCCGCATCATCGCTGCTGCAGTGGGAGAAAGTGACAGAGGCGAAGCCCTGCTGACTTACTATACAGCTATAGATGAGACGCTTCAGGAGAAAGGAGAAGGGGTTGACGCGCCGGTTGTATATCTGGCGGGCAACAGTGATATGCTTAGAACCTGTCCGAAAGATATGTATCAGAATACCCTCATTGAGGCAGCCAAGGGAGAAAATGCTGCAGCCGAAATAAACGGTGACAGCTGGGTTGGCGTTTCTTATGAACAGCTTCTCGCATGGAATCCTGACTATATCGTGATCGTGCCTGAAGCCAGCTATACGGCAGAGGAACTGTGCGCAGTACCTGCGCTTGCCCAGTTGACGGCGGTAAAGGAGGGGCGCGTGCTGACCATGCCGTCTGACTTTGAGGCTTGGGATTCTCCTGTTCCGTCGGGCGCTCTTGGAAAGCTGTGGCTCTTTGCTGCACTGCATCCTGATGCATATAGTCTGGAAGGACTTAGAGCGGATATCGTAGATTTTTATCAGCGATTTTATGGATTCGAAGCCGATAAGGCGCTTATAACACTGTCGTGAATAAAAAACAAGAAAATTATTTAATCTGTATTTTGGGGCTCGTCTTACTGTGTCTGATTGGGCTATCTCTGCTGACTGGAAAATATCCCATTGCACTGCAGGAGATCGTCAAGATTTTGACTGGCAGAGGAGAAGAAGTTGCCGATGTTACCTATGACGTTTTTATGAAGCTGCGGCTGCCGCGCACTTTGATGGCGCTTATGGCGGGCGTAGGCTTAAGCCTGGCAGGCTATATTTATCAGCTTCTGTTTAAAAACATCCTGGCGTCTCCTGATTTGATCGGTGTGGCTAGCGGCGCAAACGCAGGCGCCGCCGTGGGTATTGTGCTTATGGGTGCAGGTTCTGTCCTTGTGCCGATTTATGCGTTTCTTGGGGGAATAGGTGCAGTGCTGCTGGTTCTGTTTTTTTCGAAAAATGGACATAAGAATTCACTGGCGTCTATTGTGCTTTCCGGCATTGTAGTCAGTGCTATGGCGGAAGCTGTCATCATGGTGCTGAAGTTGTTTGCCGATCCCAATCGAGAACTGGCGCCTTTGGAATTTTGGTCTATGGGAGGTCTTTCTGCAATTACATTTTCTAAGGTTTTGTGGGTATTGCCTTTCTTTTCGGCTGGTATGGCGGCGCTGTTTTTCGTTCGTTATCAGATTACAATCCTGGGATTATCTAATGAAGAGGCGGCTGCATTGGGTGTGCGCGTTTCATGGACGCGAACCTTGATTCTCGTGGCGACGACCATGATCGTCGCCTCCATTGTATCGGTTACGGGACGGATTACCTTTATCGGATTGGTTGCGCCTCATGCTGCAAGAATGCTTACTCAAAAAAGTAATCTGAAGACGGCAGCGCTGACCTGCATATTAGGTGGGAATCTGATGATTTTGGCAGACTGCGCATCGCGGGGATTTTTAGATATTGAAATTCCGATTAGCATTTTGACTTCTCTGCTTGGCGCATCGTTTTTAGTCTTGCTGATGATAAAAAGGAGGGACTGGAGATTTTACTGAGTATAGAAGATTTAACGTTTTCCTACAGACGAAAAAAGGTGTTGGACAGCGTTTCTTTACAAGTGGAAGCAGGAACGCTCTGTGCGCTGCTGGGGGAGAACGGTTCTGGAAAATCAACGCTTTTGAAACTGATTGGCGGTATGGAACAGCCGCAGGCGGGACAAATTTTAATTGCGGGAAATCCTATACAAAACCTTTCTGCAAAGCAGCGAGCAAAGCTGACGGCATATCTTCCCCAAAGGTTCGGCGTGTATTTTGATACAGGTGTGCTGGATCTGGTTTTGATGGGGGTAAATCCCGCGTTGTCGCTTGGACAGACGCCGTCGGCATACCATGTGCGTAAAGCCCAGGCGGCGTTAGATTATCTGCATTTGTCTCACTTAGCAGCGTCAAATTATATGTACTTGAGCGAGGGAGAAAAGCAGATGGTGATGATTGCCAGAGCAATGGTACAGGGGGCGCCTCTGCTCCTTTTTGATGAACCGGACAGCGCCCTGGATGTCAATAACCGGTATCATCTCATGGGGGTACTGCACAAGTTAGCCAGGGAGGAACATCTGGGCGCGCTGCTTGTGCTGCACGATCCGCAGCTGGCGTTATCGTATTGTGACAGTGTATATTTGCTGAAGGAAGGAAAGGTCTGCGCGGAAATGAAGACAGCGGAAGTGTCAGCTGCGGAAATGGAGGGTAATCTGCGGCAGGTTTTTCCTGGGGTTAACGTATTTAAGCGGGCGGACGCATTTTATATTGGCTATCAAAGATAACAAGCCGGGCCATTTGCGCCCGGCTTGTTATTTGGATGCAGCAGGTAAATCTGTTTTTTGATCGATGTCTTTTAATTCCATAGGATTGGTGATCGATAGAAAGGAGATTGCTTCAGGATATTTTTTGCATAGGTATTTTCCGCCGTGGCCAGACGGCAGCGTACGAAGTTCCGTGAAAAATCGGGAAGGAAAGATGACAGGATTGCCTTGCTTGCTTTCGCACCGAGGAATATGGATTTTTTCAGGCTCTTTTCTGAATTGCGCAGCCAGCGCTTCGATGGTTTCAGATGTGAGCCAGGGCTGATCCGAGACGAAACACATGCACCCGCTGCAAAGCCCGTCGAGCTTCTCTACGCCCAAGGTGATGGTTTTGGCCATGTCACCAGTGGGATCTTCATTGTGTACTGCCAAATAGCCATATTTTTTAGCGATCGTTAGAACCTCATCGTAGATGGATACGACGATGACCTGCTGAAACAGACCGGCAGGGATGGAGGCAAATAAGTGTTCAATCATCGGTTTGCCGTTCACGGGATGAAGCAGCTTGTTTTCGCCGAACCGTCTGGCATGACCGGAAGCCAAAATGATAGCGGAAAGATGCAGGGCTTTCATATGCTCCGTTTCTCCTCTCTGACGTTTTCTTTATTATATAATAAAAACTGAAGTGCGTACAGCCCCTGGCTGAGAAATCCAAACCAAAGGATTTACGGATGGAATTTCACACAGCAACCCCATGAAAGCAAGAAATTTGTGCCGGAACCTATCGCTCTGACACATTGTGGCAAAAAATCAAGATAAAGTGTCCGATTTTAAATTTGTGTTTTTGGAAAAATGACACTTTACGCGCAAAATTGGACAGATTGTGTTGGAATCGATATTACACAGTAATTCTGCGGATTTTCATGGGCTCGCCGTAACGACTTTCTTTCCTTTTATTGACTAATCCTGCCTTTCTGTGGTATTCTAAAAGACAGAAACTGCCTCGCCTCATTCGGCGCAGGAGACGAAAGGAATGATTAACATGACTGAGAAAAAGGGAACTTATTACATTACGACCCCAATCTATTATCCGAGTTCAAACCTTCATATAGGACACACATATTGTACTGTGATGGCAGACGCCATGGCCAGATTCAAGAGACTTTCTGGCTATGATGTGCGTTTTCTGACAGGTACAGATGAGCATGGACAGAAGATCCAGACCATTGCAGAGGAAAAGGGCGTCAGCCCGCAGGCGTACGTGGACGGTGTGGTTGCAGGGATCAAGGAATTGTGGAAGACCATGGAAATTTCCTATGATGATTTCATCAGAACCACCGAAGACAGGCACGTGAAGCGGGTCCAGGCGATTTTCAATAAAATGTACGAAAAAGGCGATATCTATAAAGGCGAGTACGAGGGACTGTACTGCACGCCGTGCGAATCTTTCTGGACGGAGAGTCAGCTTGTGGACGGTTGCTGTCCGGACTGCGGAAGACCGGTGCAGAAAGCCAAAGAAGAAGCCTATTTCTTTAAACTTTCGAAATACCAGGACAAGCTGATTGACCTTCTGGAAAATACCAATTTCTTGGAACCAGAAACCAGAAGAAACGAAATGCTTGGTTTTATCAGACAGGGACTTGACGATCTGTGTATTTCCCGCTCTACCTTTGACTGGGGTATTCAGGTGCCGATTGATGAAAAGCATGTCATCTACGTTTGGTTGGATGCGCTTTCCAACTATATTACGGCGCTGGGTTATCCGGATGATCCTGCCCTCTTTGAAAAATATTGGCCGGCTGACGTGCATCTTGTCGGAAAAGAAATCGTTCGTTTTCACTCCATTATTTGGCCTGCAATGCTGATGTCGCTGGAACTGCCGATTCCAAAGCAGGTGTTGGGACATGGCTGGCTGCTCCTTGAGGGCGGCAAGATGAGTAAATCCAAGGGGAACGTGGTTGATCCTGTGAAGCTGATTGACCGGTATGGCATCGATGCGCTGAAATACTTCCTGCTGCGGGAATATACCTTTGGCCAGGACGGCATCTTCACCAACGAAGTCATGCTGAAGCGGATGAACTATGACCTTGCCAACGACCTTGGAAATCTAGTATCCAGAACCGCTTCCATGATTGAAAAATACTGCGGCGGCGTGGTGCCGGAAAGCAAGACGGAAGATGGCATCGATAAAGAACTGAAAGCCATCGCTGTCGGCGCGGCTTCTAAGGTGGAAGCCCAGATGGACAAGTTCGCATTCAATATGGCGCTGGAAGAAATCTGGGTACTGGTTCGACGTGCCAATAAATATATCGACGAAAAAGCACCGTGGATTCTCGCAAAGGATGAAGCGAAGAAGCCGGAACTGGATACCTGCCTGCACAATCTGGCAGAGTCTCTGCGTATCATTTCCATTCTGATTCATCCGTTTATGCACACCACCTCTGACAAGATTAGAAAGCAGATGGGTCTGTGGTATGCGGATGTTGTTTGGGAAGACGCGTTTACGTTCGATATGATGTATCAGGAACAGGTGAAGAAGGGCGAAGCCATTTTCCCTAGACTGGACATCGAAAAAGAACTTGAGGAACTGGACGCTATGCAGAAAGCAGGCGTAGCGCCGGAGGAAGAAAACATTCCGCTGGAATTAAAGCCGGAAATCGAATATGATGATTTTGATAAAATTGATTTTCGCGTTGGTCTCATCGAAAAGGCAGAGAAGCACCCGAAGGCTGACAAGCTTCTGGTTTTCCAGATTAAGATGGGAACAGAACGCCGCCAGATTATCTCCGGCGTTGCGGAAGACTTTACCCCGGAGGAAATGGTAGGCAAGAAAGTCATCATCGTTGCCAACCTGAAACCGCGCAAGCTGCGGGGTCTTGAATCTAAGGGCATGATTATGTTCGCGGAAAACGGTGAAAGATGTGAAATCGTCACGACCATAGCCGAAGACGGTGTAGTGGTAGACTAAATAACGTAATGAGACAGGGAGGTTCTGAGAAAGAGCCTCTCTGTTTTGTAGAAAGAAAAGTCATGATACAAATACGACGATTTTGCGAATTCATATAAAAATACATGGATTGAAATAGCGAATATATTATCCAAATTTGACTGCCTTTCAATATGAAGATGCGTGGCTGGCAAAAGGGTTTTCCATTCATCCGCTAAGTCTGCCCTTGGAAAAGAAAGTGTACTTTTCCAAATATGAACCTTTTGAAGGCGTATTCGGCGTATTTGACGGCAGTTTGCCTGATGGATGGGGCAGACTTCTCTTGGACAGATTGCTGATAAGAAATCGTGTAAATCCGGATGAGGTACAGCCAATGACAAGGCTTGCGGCATAGAAATGGCGGAAACAAAGCTTTTTCCCGAAGTAGAAAATCAGATGCAATGGACGAATTGTGCTGCACCTGATAGAGAAAAGAAAAGCGCAGGTTTCTTAAGGGAAAGCCTGCGCCGTTTCTTTTGTGGGATTATACTTATAGGTTTATGCGATATGTTCTTTGTCAGTTTTTTTCTTCAGTCTAACGTTCGGTTCTTTCGGCAGTCCGAACAGTGGAATGATTCTGTCCAGGCCAGTAACGGTCAGAATCAGGATGGATGCGACGGCGATCATTGCCATGAAGTTGAACTTGATAAAGTCCATATTGGTAAACTTGAACAGT
>CANBFZ010000011.1 GCA_947367725.1 uncultured Eubacterium sp. | reverse complement strand
CCAAACTGGGCTTTACCACCTAGCGGCTGCTGTGTTACCAGAGAATACGGTCCAGTACTTCTTGCGTGAATCTTATCGTCTACCAGATGGTGGAGTTTGAGCATATACATGTAGCCTACGGTTACAGGATTGTCAAACCACTCGCCAGTTCTGCCGTCTCTCAGTTTCAGCTTTCCTGTTTCAGAGAAGCCGCAGTCTACCAAAAGTTCACGGATATCTTTTTCGGTCGCGCCGTCAAAGACTGGCGTTGCAATATACCAGCCCTTCGTCTTTGCTGCAAGCCCCAGATGCACCTCCAATACCTGACCGACGTTCATACGAGAAGGTACGCCCAGCGGATTCAGCATTACCTGCAGCGGTTCGCCGTCTTCCTTAAATGGCATATCTTCTTCCGGCAGAATTCTGGAAATAACACCCTTATTTCCGTGACGTCCAGCCATCTTATCGCCCACGTTGATTTTTCTCTTCGTTGCGATATAGCATCTGACTAATTTATTGACGCCCGGCGGCAGTTCATCGCCGTTTTCTCTTGTGAAGATTTTTACGTCTACTACAATACCGGTTTCACCATGCGGTACACGCAGCGAAGTATCTCTTACTTCTCTCGCTTTTTCTCCAAAGATGGCACGCAGCAGTCTTTCTTCTGCGGAAAGATCGTTTTCACCCTTCGGCGTAACCTTACCAACCAAAATATCTGTAGAGTCAACCTCTGCACCGATTCTGATGATACCTTCTTCGTCCAAATCTTTCAGCGCTTCGTCGCCGACATTAGGAATATCCCTGGTGATTTCTTCAGGTCCTAATTTGGTATCTCTAGCCTCTGCTTCATATTCTACGATATGCAGTGAAGTCAGCACATCATTCATTAGAAGTCTTTCGTTGAGAATGATTGCATCCTCGTAGTTGTACCCTTCCCAAGTCATGAAGCCGATGAGCAGGTTTTTGCCCAGCGCAATTTCGCCCAGGTCAGTGGACGGACCATCTGCGACGACTTCGCCAGCTTCAATATGCTCGCCATGGGATACAATCGGTCTCTGGTTGATACAAGTTCCCTGGTTGGAGCGCTTGAATTTCAGCAATTTATATTCATCTAATTCGTTGTTGTCATCTCTTCTAATGCAGATTTTTTCTGCATCGACAAACTCAACCGTACCGGCATGCTTTGCCAGAATCACGACGCCAGAATCTCTTGCTGCCTTGTATTCCATACCGGTTCCTACAAATGGTGCTTCCGTCACGAGAAGCGGTACCGCCTGACGCTGCATGTTAGAACCCATCAGTGCACGGTTGGCGTCGTCGTTTTCCAGGAACGGAATCATTGCAGTCGCAACAGAAACTACCTGTTTCGGAGAAACGTCCATCATGTCGACCACTTCTCTGGCAAACATGGCGATTTCGCCGCCCACCCCTCTGGCAGCAACCTTCGCATTGACAAAATGACCGGCTTCGTCCAGCGGCTCGTTGGCCTGGGCGATAATCAGCAGTTCTTCTTCATCTGCCGTAATATAACGGATCTCTTCCGTTACTACGCCAGTTTCTTTATCTACTACTCTGTACGGCGTCTCAATAAATCCATACTCATCTACGATACCATAGGTCGTCAGAGAACCAATCAGACCGATATTCGGACCTTCTGGCGTCTCAATCGGACACATTCTGCCGTAGTGAGAATGGTGTACGTCACGCACCTCAAAACCAGCTCTTTCTCTGGAAAGACCGCCAGGTCCAAGGGCTGATAATCTTCTCTTATGGGTCAGTTCCGCCAGCGGATTGTTCTGGTCCATGAACTGAGATAACTGCGAACTACCGAAGAATTCTTTAATCGCTGCAGTAACAGGTCTGATATTCATCAAAGCCTGCGGCGTTGTCACTTCGATATCCTGAATGGTCATTCTCTCTTTGACCACACGTTCCATTCTGGCAAGACCGATGCGGAACTGATTCTGCAGCAGTTCTCCCACTGTACGCAGGCGTCTGTTGCCCAGGTGGTCAATATCATCTGTATTGCCAATCCCGTAATTCAAGTTGAGAATATAGCTGACAGAAGCGATAATGTCTTCCATAATAATATGCTTTGGAGACAAATCGTTCTTTCTTGCCGTCAGCGTCCGCTTCAGTTCTTCTTCATCCTGACACTGCTCCAAAATTTCCATCAGGACAGGATAGTATACTTTGTCCGCTACTTTCAAATCCGTCGTGTCAAACTCCACATACTGAGAAAGCGCAACGAATCTGCTACCGATGATTTTGGTAATCTGTGTTTCATCCTCTTTGCCGTGTGCCATCACGTATTCTACACCGGCATTTTCTATCTGTTTTGCAAGGGCACGGCTGATCTTCTGTCCTGCTTCTGCCAGAATTTCTCCAGTATTCGGATCAATAACGTCTTCCGCAACGACAACATCAGGCAGTCGATTGGACAACCCTAACTTCTTGTTATACTTATATCTACCGACCTTTGCAAGGTCATATCTCTTTGGATCAAAAAACAGAGAATTGAGCAGAGATCTGGCACTATCCACCGTCGGCGGTTCGCCCGGTCTCAGTCTTCTGTAAATTTCTTTCAGACCACTTTCGTAGTCGTTGGTTGTATCTTTTTCTAATGTCTTCAGCAGTCTTTTATCCTCGCCGAAGATATCGATAATCTCTTTATCGGAGCTGATGCCTAAGGCTCTAAGCAGAGTGGTCAACGGCTGTTTTCTCGTTCTGTCTACTCTGACAGAAATGATTTCGTTGGAGTCGGTCTCATATTCCAGCCATGCGCCTCTGTTCGGGATAATCTGTGTTGAATACAGCTTATTACCTGATTTATCTGTTTCAACACCATAATAAGGTCCAGGAGAGCGCACCAGCTGCGTAACGATAACACGTTCCGCACCATTATAAATGAAGGTTCCTTTTTCAGTCATGAGCGGGAAATCACCCATGAAGACTTCTTGTTCCTTCACTTCGCCGGTTTCTTTATTGACAAGTCTTACTCTGACTTTCAGTGGAGCTGCGTATGTGACATCTCTCTCCTTACATTCCTCCTGCTCATACTTCGGAGGATCGCTCAGGGAGTAATCAATGAATTCTAAAATCAGATTATCCGCATAATCTCGAATAGGGGAGATGTCCTCAAAAACTTCCCGGAGACCTTCTTTGATAAAAGCATCATATGAACTGGTCTGGATCTCAATGAGGTTTGGCATCTGTCCAACTTCGTTGATTTTTGAGAATGTCATACGGTCTTTTCTACCTACTTTGATAGGTTTTGGCATATTTATCACTCCTTATATCTTCACAGTTTACATTTGCGTGGCAGTCTATTATGATACCATACACCTGTCAAATAGTCAAGCTAATTATGGAAAAATTTGCACGACATTTCCGACTTTTTACCTTTTCCGCCTCGAACCGTGTCGAATCAGTTTCTTTCCTATTAAAAACAAAGAAAACCCAGAAAGGGCGACAGCCCTTCTAGGTTTATGTCTCATTTTTTCAGTTTTCTTTACGGCAGTGGAAAATCAAAATCTCGTGCCTGCGGTGCAAAATAGGTTTTCATACAATTGGGATTTCTGACACATCACTGTACGGATGTACAAATCTCATCCGGTCATATTCCCGTCTATTCCCCGCGGAAGGCGTCAATGGCTTCGTAAATCGTTCTCACGCCTGCCAAAGTGCAATGTCCCACTTTCGCTGCATCGATTCGATCTGCATTTTTCTTTGGTAGAATCACCTGCTCATACCCCATGCGCACAGCTTCCATTACAATCTTTTCTGCATTCTGTACAGAACGCAAGTCCCCGGTCAATCCAACCTCGCCGATGGCAATGGTTCTCTTGCGGCTGGCGATACCGCGCATAGAAGAATACACCGCCAGCGCAACCCCTAAATCAATGGATGTACTGTCAGGACGCATGCCGCCCACCACATTGACATAAACGTCTTGGTTCATCATCGTCATCCCTGCCTTTTTCTCAAGAACCGCCAAAATCATGTTGAGCCGCTGATGGTCTACCCCTACTGCCGTACGCCGCGCAAATCCTACATTGGCAGGCGCCGTCAGTGCCTGAATCTCAAAGAGTACCGGTCTGCTGCCTTCGTACACGGCTGTAATAACAGAACCCTCACTCTGTACCGTAGTGCTTTCCAAAAAAGTAGCCGACAAATTCTGGATTTCCTGCAATCCGCCCTCTTCCATCTGAAAAGCGCCAATCTCGCTGGTCGTACCAAACCGATTCTTAAATACGCGTAAGATCCGCAGATCGTGGTCCCGCTCTCCGGTAAAATTCAGTACGCAGTCTACCAGATGCTCCACAATCTTCGGTCCTGCCAGTTCTCCGTTCTTGGTTACATGGGCTACAATGAATACCGGAAAGTCTCCGCTCTTTCCCAGTTTCATCAACTGGTTCCCTACGTCTCTGACCTGGGATACGCTGCCCGGCACAGAATCCAGCGTCTGTGTATACATCGTCTGAATCGAATCTATAATTAAAAACTTTGGCTTCAGATTCTCGCAGGCTGCCACAATCTGTTCCATGTTCGTCTCTGCTAAAATATATAAATTTTCACTCAAAGTGCCGCAGACCCGATCCGCCCGCATCTTAATCTGCGCCTCCGATTCCTCGCCAGAAACATAAAGTACAGTGCCCAAGGATTCTGCCAGGTTTGCCGCTGCCTGGATAATCATCGTAGATTTTCCAATGCCTGGCTCTCCCGATATCAGTGTCAAAGAGCCTTTCACCAAGCCGCCGCCCAAAACTCGATTCAGCTCCCCAATGCCTGTATCGATTCGGATATAGTCCCCTGCTGCGCCAATCTCCTTTAGTTTCGATGGTCTAGCGCCCTCAGAAGTGCGTCTCCTTGTGTCATTGACCGGCGCATCCACTACCTTTTCCTCAACCATGGAATTCCATGCGCCGCAAATACACTGCCCGACCCATTTGCTGCTTTCGTATCCGCATTCCTGGCAGACATATACGGTTTTTGCTTTCTTTGCCATACTGTTCTGACTCCCTCTTCTGCAAACATTTGTTCTTTTTATTATAGCAAATATTCGCGTCTTTGTCTACTGCTTTATCCACGGAATAAGAGAAAGAAAAAGAGCCGTCCTAAAAACGGCTCTTGCAATACGTTTAAGATTTTATTTTTCCTGCTCTGCCTGATGTTCTGCAATAATTTTGTCAGACAGGTGCTTCGGCACTTCTTCATATCGTTCGAAGCGCAGTTCAAATGTACCTCTGCCCTGGGTCATGGAACGCAATACCAGTGCATAATCGAATAATTCTGCCTGCGGCGCTTCTGCAATGATTTTCTGTCCGCCGCCTGCCTGTGGTTCCATGCCAAGAATCTTTCCTCTTCTCTTGTTCATGTCGCCCATTACGTCGCCCATGTAATCATCGGAAACGTAGATTTCCATGTGCATAATCGGCTCCAGCAAGCAAGGTTTCGCCTCTACGATACCTTTCTTAAATGCCAGAGACGCTGCAATCTTAAAGGACACTTCGTTAGAGTCTACATCATGGTAAGAGCCATCATATAAAACGGCCTTTACATTTACTACCTTGCAGCCTGCCAGCGGTCCCTTATTCATACTTTCCAGCAGTCCCTTTTCTACAGCAGGCACATAGTTTTTCGGAATGGATCCCCCGAAGAGTTCTTCGGAGAATTCAAATTCCTGCTGAGACGGGGAGAATCTGATGTGTACATCACCGTACTGTCCTGCGCCGCCGGATTGTTTCTTATGCTTGCCCTGTACGTCAGAATTGCCCTTGATGGTTTCTCTGTAGGCAATCTTCTGCGGCACAACCTTCACGGTCACACCAAAACGATCCTTCAATTTCGCCATGATGATGCCCAGCTGAATGTCACCCTGCCCGCCAAGCAACGTCTGATGGGTTTCTGCATTTCTTTCTACAACGAAGGATGGATCTTCTTCTCTCAATCTTGCCAAACCGGTTCCCATCTTTTCTTCGTCGCCTTTATCTGCCGCTTCAATGGCAATAAAGTAAGTTGGAGACGGATAATCCAGCGGCAGGTATCTGACGATGTCACTCTTGTCACAGAGTGTATCTCCAGAAACCGTATACTGCAGCTTTGCAACAGCAACAATGTCGCCAGCTTCTGCATAGTTCAGTTCCAACTGTTCTTTTCCTCTGAGGAAGAATAGCTTACCCAGTTTTTCCGCTTTTCCGGCTCTTTCGTTATAAACTTCTGTGCCGGAGTTAATCTTACCGGTTACCACTTTCATAATGGAAATTTTTCCAACAAACGGGTCAACGATGGTCTTAAATACAAATGCAGACATTGGCGCATCTGTAACAGAAATTTTTTCCACTGGTTCATTCTTATCATTAAAGCCCGCATAAGCACCATGCTGCAGCGGTGTCGGTACATAAGTAAGCAGCAGATCGAGAAGCCCCTCGATGCCCTGACCTAACTGAAATGCCGAAGAGCATACAGGCACGATCACCCCTTCAGAAATCCCCTTAATCAGACCATTTCTTACCTCTTCATCAGAGAAATCGTCTCCATTAAAGTATTTCTCCATCAGCGCATCATCTGCCATGGCGATCGCTTCTTTCAGATCTTCGTCGATCTCTGCAGAAAGCGGCCAGCTGAACGGAATCAAGGTTTCGCCAAATTTGGCTTTCAGTTCATCAAACGTCTTATAGAAGTCAAATTCGTCCTTATCCCGCTTATTAATTACGATGAATCTAGGTTTCTTATATCTTTCACAAGCATTCCATGCCGCTTCTGTACCTACCTGAATACCAGAACCTGCATCTACCAGAATCACTGCTGCTTCTGCAGCACGCAGCGCTGCATTGACTTCACCAACAAAGTCAAAATATCCCGGTGTATCGATAAAGTTAATCTTGCTGTTTTTCCACTCAATCGGAACGACAGAAGTATTGATGGAATATCCTTTTTCTATTTCCATTTTATCGTAGTCGGAAACAGTATTTCCGTCTTCCACTTTACCCAGTTTTGTGATTACGCCTGTTTCTAACAGCGCAGCCTCCAGGAATGTAGTTTTACCACATCCGCCATGTCCTAATAAAGCAACATTTCTAATTGTTTCGCTTGTGTAGCCTTTCATCAATCAGACCTCCTACATAATTTTTACGTCTGTCCATAGTATACCACATCCTGCGCCTTACGTCCATCGACTTTTTGAATAGTTCGACTATTCTACGGCTTTTTTTATAAAAAAAGCGTGCATGACGGAGCTAAAGCACCTATGCACACATGTCACCCGCTTCGGGGCGACACTTCGCAAGGTACTTTTGTTGCCTTTTTGCCCCAGCTTTAGCTGGCAAGGCAAAACGGACAGCGAAGCGAATGTAATGAGCGGAGGAGCATACGAAGTATGCGTTGATATTCCGGAAATATCGAAAATCGATATTTCCTACATAATAAAAAAAGCAGGTCCATGCCTGCTTCTCGATAAATTAGCTGCTAAATATCAAACTGGAATACCGAGGTTCCCCTTCTTTGTCCCGCCAGCTAATTCCAAATGTCATTTTCTGCGGCTGGTCAAACTCTGACCGACCAATGCGATATGCCTTTCTAGGTGCGGCACTGGAAAAATGCTTTGCTACAGAAACTGGCACATGTTCTGCCATGGCCTTACAAGGTTTTTTTCCGTCATTGCAAAACTGAAAAATCTCAATCTCTCCAACATTTCCTTCTGCGTTGCCAAGGTAGCACAAATATGCTTCGTATTCTTGCCCGCTGCCGGCACATTTGGTGATATAACCTTTCCAAAGCCCGTCTTTGCTCTCTGCATAAAACTCTCCCGAATCGTTCAGAAGCATCGTGCACAAAAGCAGCCAGCCAGCTGCAAAAACAACCATCCCTAGTTTCATGAAAATACTGCGTCTCTTCTCCATCTCTTTCCCCCTATGATGCCGATTCCCCCCTGAAAGCATCCTTTTCCATTGCATTGCTAAAGTATTTTCAGTGTATTTCAAAAAAACGTACCTGTCAATAGATGTAGGAAAATCTTAAGAATTTTGTTGGGATCGAAAAAAGAGTCAGAAGCAACTCCTGCCTCCAGACTCTTTCTTTTCTCTAAAATTCCGCTGTTTTCGGTGTTCTTGGGAACGGCAGCACGTCTCTGATATTGCCCATTCCGGTTAAATACATAATCATGCGTTCAAAGCCCAGACCATAGCCTGCATGCTTCACGCCGCCATATTTGCGGAGATCCAGATACCACCAGTAGTCTTTCTCATCAAGCCCCAGTTCTGCCATGCGAGAAGTCAATACGTCAAGACGTTCTTCTCTCTGGCTGCCGCCGATAATTTCGCCGACGCCCGGCACCAGCAAGTCACAAGCAGCAACGGTTTTATGATCGTCATTGAGCCGCATATAAAATGCCTTGATGTCTTTCGGATAATCGGTGACGAATATGGGTTTTTTGAACACTTCTTCTGTCAAATAGCGTTCATGTTCCGTCTGCAGGTCAATCCCCCATTCTACCGGATACTGGAATTCTTTTCCCGATTTTAATAAAAGATCTACTGCCTCTGTATAGGTCACTCTGCCAAAATCAGAATTTACAATGTTATCTAATCGTTCCAGCAGTCCCTTATCAATAAAGCTGTTGAAAAACGCCATTTCTTCCGGCGCATGCTCCAGCACATAGCGGATGATATATTTTACCATGGCTTCTGCCAGATCCATATTGTCATTCAGATCCGCAAAGGCAATTTCTGGTTCGATCATCCAGAATTCGGATGCATGTCTTGTGGTGTTGGAATTTTCTGCTCTAAACGTCGGTCCGAAGGTGTATACGTTTCTAAATGCCATGGCAAAGGTCTCTGCCTCCAGCTGTCCGCTGACGGTCAAACTGGTTTCTTTGCCGAAGAAGTCTTCACTGAAATCAATTTTGCCGTCTTCTGTCTTTGGCAGGTCGTTCATATCTAAAGTTGTAATCCGGAACATTTCACCCGCGCCTTCGCAGTCGCTGCCTGTAATAATCGGCGTATGGGCATAGACAAAATCCTGATCCTGAAAGAATTTGTGTACGGCATAAGCAACCAGAGAACGCACTCTGAATACTGCCGAGAACGTGTTGCTTCTCGGACGCAGATGGGCAATTTCTCTGAGAAATTCCATAGAATGCCGTTTCTTTTGCAACGGATAGTCAGCAGCAGAGTCTGCTTCCAGTACCACTTCAGATGCCTTAATCTCAAAAGGTTGTTTTGCATCCGGCGTCAGTACCAGAATGCCGCGCACCTGCCACGCAGAGGCAATCGGCGCTTTTGCAACCTGGTCAAAATTGTTGATTTTATCGGCTTCGTAAACAACCTGCACCGACTTGAAAAAGGTGCCGTCGTTGAGTTCTATAAATCCAAACTTATTAGAACTTCGATTGGTTCTCACCCATCCTCTGACAATGACTTCTTTGTCCGCATACTGGTCAGCATTTCTATGAAGTTCTCTAAGTTGTATGTCTTTCATTCTCATAACCTTCCTTCGTTAAAAATCGTTACTTATATCTATACATGATACCATGTAATTTCTGCCACTTCAAGGGCTGATTGCAGAGATTCTACGCGAAATCAGTGCTTTTAAACGTTCCTGCATGTCTTCTGTTAAATAGGACTCCTCACACGCGATAAAAAAATCATCTTTTAAACTGCACAATTTGTCTATCATTTTCCGCGCAGAGGACTCCGGGATTCCACAATGGGCAGCAAATTGCATAAAATCAATGCGTTTGATTCTTTTTCTCTTACCATTCAGTGTAAGCGCCAGTTCTTCCGTATCTTCCGGCATCACGATATTAACCGGCAGCATGTCATACGCCTGCGACAATGCAAAACGTCTGCTGGCAGGAGATGTTTCCCGCAAAGAAAAGTTCTTTAAATGCATATCTGAGTTGCCAATAATAAAGGAAAATACAACTCTTAGAAACAGCTCCGTTAAGTCAAATGCTGCGCGCTCGGAATACTGTTGAATCAATTTTCCGCAAACTTCATAGGACGCCTTATATTTATCTGCCGTTTGCCGGTTTGACAGCTGACAAAAATCCTCCATCGCATACATGTATAAAACACCATTTTCAATGCTTCGATCAATTCTTTTTGTAATATACGCATACGTGTCCTGCATTTTTACAAGACCATGCGGCACGGTTCTGATTCCTGCAATCTGTGCGAGATGCATGGCCAGATTTTCAAATTCAGGAAGTCTATCAAACTCATCTGCCTGCGGCTTCAAAATATATCCAGTCGGATAATCTACGATGGTAAGCCTCGCTTCTTTTTCCGTCGACAAATGTAAAGAGAGCTTTTTTTGAACACCTGGCACCGTTAAACCCTGATTTACCGCATTTTGCGCCAAATCTTCCAAAGTCTCCTTTGTAATATCTAAAACAGGCATTCTGGCAGTACCAAAAAATTTTTTTATACATTTATTATGCCAACCCTCGATCTGCTCTTCCTCTGCAATATGATCTGTAAATTTTTTATTACAGTATAAGCACCTCATTTTATAACCTCTCTGATTGGATGGACACATCTCCAATACAATCTCTGCACGTCAACAGCAGTAATCCAAATCTGTCTGCTGTGCTGATTTTCCAATTACGACTTGCTACGCCAAGAAGCCATCCTTCTGGAATCAGACCATCAAAAAAAGGAAAGAGGATTGTTGAAGTATATACTTCTTGCCGCAGCGGCATTGTCAAGCTCACTGCTACTGCATCATCCCTTTCTTGATATGCATCATCATATGCAAAAGTATATCCTTCATCTGTTTCCTGCAACACTCCCGCATAACGATTTTGAATGTACACAAATCCTTTTCGGTATTCAGAGGACATCTTCCATCACTCCTTTTTGACAGGTATTAATTCCGCTCCAAACATAGCAAGCGCTTGATTTACTTTATCAAGGCGAACCGTTTCTTTTCCCTGTTCCAACTCTCTAATAAAACGAAGCCCCAATCCCGATCGCATTGCAAACGCTTCTTGTGTTAATCCTATCTTTTTTCTTTCTTGCTTTATATACTCTCCAATTTTATTCATAATTATATATTACACCCTATCGGGTATATTTTCAATCATTTTTTATAAAATATACCCGATAGGGTATAAATTATGAATTCGCGCCTTCATTATACCCTATCGGGTATGTTTTTATCGTCCATCAGCATCTTCTTCAGAAAACAACAGCCGCATATCATTCCAAACCGCACCACCATGCACCGAATCCGACACGCCCACCTTAGAAAAGCCGAATGTCTCATAGTATGAAACAAGAAAATCCTTGCATGCCAATGTCACACCAGTTAAACCCGCTTCCCTTGCTTTCTCAAGGGCATGACGCAATGTTTTTCCTGCAAACCCTTTCCGCCTCCAGGCAGGGTCTGTCAATACCGATAAAATCGCAAAATATGCGCCCTCTTTCAGCGGCACGCTCTCATATAGCACATCGGTGATTCCATCTTGTTCTGTCAGTCTGCCCACCACAGCACACACAACATTCCCTTCTGTTTCTCCGACAAAAAACCAGTCATTGATATGTTCGAGACGATATTCGTAGGTTTCCGGCAACGCCGCTTCTGCAGGCGGAAACGCCTGCTTTTCTATTTCACAGACGCGCTCCAAATCCTCCAGTTTACCGTTTCTAATGTTCAGTTTCATGATGACACTCCCACATTCTTTGATTTCCTATCTTGATTATATCGCGTCAGTCTGCATGGGGCAAGCATAATAAACTTCTTCTGGACGATTTTCCATTTTTATGGTAAAATCCAAAAAAATACAACAAATTAAGGAAGGACTAGATATCCAATGAACATGAAAAAGAAATGCATTCGTTTCATCGGACTGCTTTTAATCGTCATGATGGCAAGCACCTCTTTTGCCTTTGCCCATGGCGGTAGAACAGACAGCCATGGCGGTCACCGCGATAACAAGAATATCAGCGGTCTGGGCTCCTACCACTATCACTGCGGCGGACATCCTGCACACCTGCATCGAAATGGCAAGTGCCCTTATGCGGCTGCCTCTGCGCCGAAAAATAATTCCACCAAAGTCACGCCCATTACAAAACCTACAGTGACTGTAAAAAATATCAGCAACAGCTATCTGAAAATTTCCTGGTCCAAGCGCAGCAAAGCTGTGAAGTATAACGTATACCGCGCCACGTCGAAAAACGGCTCTTACAAAAAAATTGCTGCAACAACCAAAACCTATTATGCCGATAAAACTGTAAAAAATAACAAAGTTTACTACTATAAAGTAAAAGCCCTGGGAAAATCCTCTAAATATCACAGCAAGATGAGCAGTCCGAAATCAGGCAAAATTTATTTCAAAGGTGACATTATCACATCCTGCGAACACTTTAACCTGACGCCATCCAGCCCTTCTTACAAAATTTATGTAAAAGGCATCGGCACGGATGACGACCTGACACTGGCTTACGATGATTACTATATTGAGCTTGAAGTAGAAGAGGCTGACGATAACGGCTGGTATCCAGTCACTGTAACCTGCCTGCTGGAACCGGAAGATTATTACTCCGGCGAAGAAACCGAAATCGAGTTGTATTTCGAAAATCACAAGCGACTTTATAAAAAGATTGTTACTGTTTATTTCTTTGCAGAAGAAAACGAACTCGCTGCATAACATGCTGTATTAAAAATGCGCTTTATAAACTTCATAAAGCGCATTTTACATTTCTATCGTTTACCCTCGCAGAAAACATAACCTATAAAAAGGCATTCTTTCTAGTAATTCACGTCGTATTTGATCATTCAACTCTAAAAAAATTAAGTTTTTCAAGAGTTAAATCCATTATGTGCGTTTTTAACGAAAAATATACAGGTTTTTCGATACTTCTATTCTATACTTTCCTTACTTTCCCCAGCACCACATATATGCCGATCAGAATCGCCACGGCACCGAAAAGCACCAGATACATTGCAGATTCTGTCACTGTATGTCCCTGAAACACCAGGTCGCTGTCAAACGCCTCGCGAAGACCCTCCACTGCCTGCAAAGGCAGCACATCCTCCATGGCATCATACGTGCCCCGCATCAAATGACGATGCAAAAGCGCTGTGCCATACGTGCCTGGCAAAAATGAAATAAAGGTTTGAATCCCTTCTGAAAACTGGGAAACTGGCATATAAGCGCCGCAAATAAATCCATAACCCGCACTGACCAGAGTGCCTACGGCAGAAATCTGCCCCTGGGTGGAGAGAAAATGGTTAATCACCGACGAAAGCGCAGTGCCAAACAGGGTCAGCAGCACCACATCCAGACAAGTCAATATCACATCTTCCCCAGATAAATACCATCCCATATTTCGCAAATAAATAAAGCATGCGCCCAGTGCCACAAGACAGATGAGCAAGGTAGAAACTGCCGTGGAAATATAATATCCCATAGCAAGGCAGCCCCGGCTCACCGGCGCCATGGTCAAATCTGCCTTTGCGCCTGTCACTTTATCCTGCACCATCATCATGTTGGCACAAAACGCCACAGTGACACAGCAGACCGCCAGCAACGAAGAAAAAAGCCATCCACCCACAAAGCCTTCTACCAACCGTTCCGGAAGTTCCGTCACCCCAGGTACATCCGCCACCGTCATGTCCAGGCTGTCCCGATATACGTTGCCCAAAAACGTCACAAACAGAACCAGCAGAATCAGCGGTGTAATCATCGAAGAAAAAAACATCCCCTTATCTTTAAAAAACAACTTTGTATTTCGCCACACTAGCGCTTTCAATCCCATCATTTCTCTGCCCCTCCTTCTTGTAAAGCCTTGCCCGTTACTGCAAGAAATACGTCATCCATCTTCCCTTTTGTAATCTCATAATCGACAAACAGCGTCGGCTGCGCCACAATAAACGCAGTTGCTGCCGCTGTATTTTCCACCGCCAGTCGATATCCGCCAGGAACTTTTTCATAAGGCGCATCCAGACTTTGCACCTGTTCCTCTGCGACCCCATATAAGGTAATAAAGTCGCCGGTATAAGTATTTTTCAATTCCAGCGGCGTTCCTTCCGCAGAAATTTTTCCACTGTCCAAAATCACCACATAATCTGCATCTGCCGCTTCCTCCATATAGTGGGTTGTCAAAAACACGGTCATATTTTCTCTATGCCGAAGTTCACGCACCACATCCCAGAGCAGCTTTCTGGTCTGCGGGTCAAGACCCGTGGTCGGTTCATCTAATATCAAAATACTCGGTTTATGTAAAAGCGCTCTGGCGATATCAATTCTCCGTCTTTGACCGCCGGATAGCTTTCCCACGGTTCGTTTCAAAAGCCCTTCAAAATCAAGCAGCTTAGCAAGCTCCAAAAGCCGCGTTTCAAAGGCCTTGCCTGTGATTCCATACAGCGCCGCCCGGCTTTTTCTGTTTATCCTTTTCAGACGCCTCCTTGGCATTATAACAAAAAAAGATATCCTCCGTCATATGGCCCAGACGGCAAACCAAGACCCCGCTTCAATAATGTTCAACTGAGTCCTGTAGATGAGGACAGAGAGGAGACAGAAGAG
>CANBFZ010000010.1 GCA_947367725.1 uncultured Eubacterium sp. | reverse complement strand
CCGTCGAACAGTTCGTCGATGTCGTCTCTTTTGAATTTAGAATCGTATGCCATCAGCAGGCTCCTTTCTCTTTTCTGTTTTATACTGAAAATTATATCATTTTTAGGCTGGAAAGTCAAAGCCAATTCTTAAGCATGCAAGGCAAATGCCTGCAAAGATCCATCCGCCCTTTGTTCCTTCTGGCGCAAAACAGCTTATTGAGATAGTAGTGCCAGCGCTTTTTTGAGCTGCTTATCTTCCTTTGCCTTCGCTGGCTGCTTTACGTTATAATCCGGCTTTACCCCTACACCGTGAATCTTATGATTTTTCGGCGACAGATATTGCATGGTAGTCAGCCGCAGCGCTGTTTGATCACTGAACATCATGGAGTTCTGAATGATGCCTTTGCCGTAGGTCGTCGTGCCTACAAGAATACCGCCCTGGTTTTCCTTGACTGCCGCAGCCAGAATCTCTGATGCACTGGCGCTATTTTCATCAATGAGCAGCGCATAACGCAGTCTCGTACAGCTGCTGTCCGAATTATAATATTCTTTTTTGCCCTGGTTATCTTCCGTATGCACAATCGTGCATTCCGGCAGCAGCATATCGGCAATTTCAATGCTCTGTTCCATAATGCCGCCCAGATTTCCACGCAAATCGATGACAAGTCCTTTTACTTTCTGATTTTCAAAGGCTGCAAGTTCCCGCTTGAACTGCTCTGCTGTGGTCTTCTCAAACCCGGTAATTCTAATATACCCGTAATCATCTCCTACGGTACCAGCATAAACACTGCGTTCTTCCACTTCTCCTCGTATGATAGAAGCTGTCTTTGTTTTTCCTTTTCTCTGATAAGTCAGCTTGACCTTGGTGCCAACGTCGCCTTGCAGCGCCGACGCCGTCTCCTCAAGGTCCTGGTAGCGTTTTCCGTCTACTTTTAATATAATGTCACCGACTTTCATACCGCTGACATTGGCAGGTCCTTCTTCTATAACGCTGGCAATGACAATTTGCCCTTTTTCATTTTTCGTAATGGTGATTCCAACCCCTGTGAAAACACCGGTCACATAGCGATTCCACTTTTCGGTTTCTTCTTGGTTCATATAAGCGGAATATTTATCGTCCAGCGATTCCACCAACGCCTTGTAAAGCACCTCCATCTGCTGGCTCTCATCGGTTTCCCAGAGGAATTTATCGTTGATCGTGGTCTGCAGCGTATACAGCTTGCTGTATTTCTGTGACAAATCCACCAGCATGTTATAATCCTTGCCTTGTACCAGTTTCACATCTCGAATGCCCATAAACGCATAAAATGCGCCAAACACGACAAGCAGTGTTATCAGCACTGTACACAGCAGGATTGTCACAAACTGCCGTTTTTTCATTTTTATCATATATCTATCCCCTATTCTTCCGCATGCAGCACCATGAGCTGCAAATACTGCCTGCCGTTCCACTGCTGACTCTCTAGTGTACCGATGACTGTCAGCCGGCATCCTTTTTGCAGTAATGTATCGTATGTCTTTGCATCTTTAAATATGACGCACTGCAGTTCTCTTCCGTCTTCCATGACACCTGTGAATTTGGTGTACTGATTCTCGCTGCCCATCTTTCTGACTGCAGCAGGCATCAGCCTAATCCGGATGGTCGGCTGCGGATTGGCGCATCCAAACGGTGCAAGTTTTTGCAATTCTGAGACAAGCTGCAGTGTAACATCCGCGGCTTCCAGCGAAAGATCTGCGCAAATGCTGGCAGTCATCAGTTCTGGTTTTTCCGCAAAGACAGCATCCATTGCACAGTTCAGATTGTTTCTAAGGGTATCCAAATGTTCCCGTTTCATCGTAAAGCCACAGGCAGCGGCATGGCCGCCGAACCGCTCAAATAAAGCTTCATTTTCTTTCAGAAGTTCGTAAAGATTCACCCCTTCAATGCACCGACCGGTACCTTTCAGGCAGTCATTTTGAGTCGGCGTTACGAGAATCGCCGGCTTATGATAAGTTTCTTTAAGTTTTCCTGCTACAATACCTGTAATGCCTTCATGGGCATCTTCTAAATCGATGACCAAAAACCGATCTTTCGCATACTGCGTCTCTGCAATGGCACAGCATTGCATAAAGGTTTCACGCTGCATCCGTTTCCGTTCCTGATTACAGGAAATCAGCGTTTTAACACCTTCAGAAACAGATGCTTCGTCGCACGCCATCATAAGGTTTGCCGCAATGCGGGCATCTTTCATGCGACCGGACGCATTGAGATGGGGTACAATGATATAAGAGACATTTTCAGAACTGACCGTCCCTTTCTGCAAGCTGACGCCCTCCATCAATTTTGAAAGACCTGGTCTTTGGGTCAGGTTCAACGAACGAATGCCATACTTTGCCAGCGTTCGGTTCTCGTCCACCAGCGGCACGATATCTCCGATGGTGCCTACCCCTACCAAATCCAGTGTTCTGTTGACAATCGTCTTAGGCAAGCCGGTCTCTGCCGCAATGGCCTGCGCCAGCTTAAAAGCTACGCCTACCCCTGCTAAATGTTTAAAAGGATACGAACATCCTGGCTGCATGGGATTGATGACCAGGCAATCCGCTACTTTGTCTGTAACGGTATGGTGATCTGTCACCAGAATCTTCAGTCCGATGTCCTTGGCATATTCTACCTCTGCGCAGGAAACACTGCCGCAGTCTACTGTAATAACGAGATCGGTTCCTGCCGCTTTAATTTTATCCAGCGCTGCACAGTTCAGACCGTACCCTTCTTCAAAGCGAGATGGAATATAGTAAATCAGATTTTGCGTCAGATTGGACAAAACCTCCATCAAAACAGCCGTAGACGTGATGCCATCCGCATCATAGTCTCCATAGATACAGATCTTCTCATCTTCCTCAATGGAAGACAATATTAAATCCACCCCTGCTTCCATATTCAGAAGCAGGAATGGATCGTAAGTTTTCTGCGGTTTATCAGACAGAAACTCTTCAATCTGTATTTCTGTCGTAATCCCTCGTTTATGTAATAATTCATATATTTTGGGTTGTAACTGCATGATTCACCTTTTGTTTAAAAATAGGACATCGGGTCCACATAAGTACCGTTGATTCTGACTTCAAAATGCAGATGCGGTCCTGTAGAAACGCCGCTGTTTCCGGAAGCCGCAATGACTTGCCCACGCTTTACATGCTGTCCTACGCTGACTTTTACATGGTCATTGTGCCCATACAGGGTACTGATCCCACTGCCGTGGTCGATAACGACTGCCACACCATACCCGCCGTAGGAATTGCTGGCAACAATTACAGTACCGTCCGCCGCCGCATAGACGGGAGATCCATAGCTAGCGCCGATGTCCACTCCAGTATGTCCTGTGTAATAACCTGTGACTGGATGGATTCTGAATCCAAAAGGGGAAGTGATATAAGTCGTATTGGTCGGCCACATAAATTCTCCGCCCTCGTATACCTTGTCGTGATCCTGCATGCTTGCAATCTCATCACCAATGCGTTCTGCCTCCGCATTCAGTGCATCCAGCTTATTCTGCAGTGCCTCCTGATCACCTTTCAGTGCGTCTTTCTTGTCTTTGGCTTCTGCCTGCCGCGCTGCTAGTTCTTCCTGTTCACGCTCCAGCGCTGCCTGTTTTTCTTCCAGTTCCTTCTGCTGTTCTTCTAGCACGACCAGGATATTCTGATCGTTTTTATAAATCCGCTGAATCATTTCCAGATTGGAGATAAACTCAGAAATGCTGCCAGAACCTAAAAGGACATCCAGATAACCGATCGAACCATTTTTGTACATCGTGCGTAGCCGCTGATTTAGACCGTCTTCTCTCTCTTTGATTTCTTTGATGGTCTTTGCAATTTCGTTTTCGGCCTTTTGAATCTCAGTTTCTTTTTGTTCAATGGAAGTCTGCAGCTTATCGATCTCGGACTGCTGACTCTTAATCTTTGTCACCAGTTCCTGCATATCTTCCTTTACTTCGTCTTTTTTATCATTAATTTCATTGAGTTCATTCTGCTTATCAGCTTTGGTATCGGCATAGCTGAGACCATAGGTGCTGCATGCTGCTACTAGAACAAAGATTAAAAGACAAATCAAACTCTTTTTTTTCATCGCTTCTTTCCTTCTTTCTATTTCTGTATGCGGTTTGTTCTGGTTTATGTATCCAAGAATCTACGCATGGAGATAATACTGCCCCATGCACCGATGCTGACGCCCATCGCAAGGAAAATGCTAATTAGATTTCCTGCCAGATAGCCAGCTGGTACCAGTGGAGAGGACAGAATGGTCATCACCTGGGTGCCAATTAGGGCTACCACTCTGCCGTAAATGCCAAACGTGATGCCGGCAGAAACCATAGATGCCAGAATCCCAATGATAATCCCTTCTGCCAAAAACGGACCGCGTATAAACCAATTGGTCGCACCTACATATTTCATAATAGAAATCTCTCTGGCTCTTGCGAATACGGTCAGCTTGATGGTATTGGAAACCACCACCACCGATACAACCACCAGAAATGCCATGATGATCAACGCTGCAATCTGTAAAAAATTCGTTACTTTTGTCAGCTTTTCAACCGTTTCCTGATAGTATTTCACGTCCTCCACCCCGTCAAGTTCTGCGGCAAAATCTGTGATCTTTCCGGCGCTTTCCAGTGTATCTACCGTAATCAGCACCGAATTCGGGAGTGGATTTCCCCCTAGAGAATCCAGCAAATAACTGCTCTCACCCCAGCGGGATTTCATAATACGCAATGCATCTTCTCTGGTTCGGTACTCTACTGCCTCAACCCCTTTGCGTCCTTCGATTTTGTCCATAATCGCCTGGGCTTCTTCGGTGGTTACCTCATCGAGAAGAAATAACTCCACCTGCTCATAGTCGGACTTTACCATCTCTGTAAACAGGTTGATATTCACTGTAATCACAAAGAATAAACCCAGTATCAGCATCATGGCGGTAATAGCAAAGACAGATGCCAGGCTCATCGCTTTATTTCTGCCAATCTGTACAAATGCCTGTTTTATGTTATAAAAGATCTGGTTCATTGCCAGCGCCCTCCTCTTCTGTGAAAGATTCGGCTTCTGCGCCGTGATGCATCATCTCATATTCTGCTGTCTTAAACCTGACAGTTCTATACGCTGTATCCTCGAAATCAGAGAAATCAAGTTCTTCTGATACCAAAGGTTCTGTAGAGTCCACCAGTTCATCCGATGGAAAGACTTCTGGAAACGGCGCTTCCTGCGCCATCTCTTCTTCGCTCTCTACTGCGGGTTCTTCGGCAGCAACTATGTCTTGTGCCGGTGCCTCTACCGGTTCTTCTGCACGCGCGTATGCCTGTGCCTCCCGGTTCTTTCTCTCTGCAAAAAGCACTTCCATCTCCTGCAGAATCCTGTCATCTGAGAGACCATAATTCGGTGCATCGTCTGTAAGCGCTTCTGCGCCAAAGACTTCACCGTCAAGGCATGCGTCATCCGTGGCTTCTTCCTCGAAGCCATACTGTCCAAACTCGTCTCTGACAATATGTCCAGCCTCAATCGCAACGACTCGCTTCTGCATCCGGTCTACGATATCCTTTGCGTGGGTAACCATCACAATCGTCGTGCCTGTCATATTGATCTGATTCAAAAGTTCCATAATCTCGGCAGCCGTATCAGGATCCAAATTCCCGGTCGGTTCATCGGCGATCAGAACCGTCGGATTGTTAATGATGGCTCTTGCAATCGCAACACGCTGTTGTTCCCCTGCTGAAAGCTCATCAGGATATTTGTCCGCCTTATCGCTGATACCTACCAGACTCAACACCTGCGGTACCTTCTTTCTAATCTGTCTCTTCGGCCTATGTAAAATTTCCATTGCAAATGCCACATTCTCATATACGGTTTTCTTGGGGAGCAATCTAAAATCCTGAAATACGATGCCGATTTTTCTGCGCAGTCCCGGAATTTCACGATTGCTCAGGGTCGTAACTTCCTGACCATCTACTAAAATACTGCCCGAATCAGCGTTGATTTCCTTTAGAATCAGCTTGATAAAGGTGGATTTGCCCGCACCGCTGGGTCCCACAAGAAAAACAAAATCGCCCTTATTGATATGGATACTTGCATTCTCAAGACCAATGTTTGTATTGTATACTTTCGTCACATTGTCGAATGTTATCATAGCTATCCCTTTCACTGCTTATTTCATGTGCATTTTGCACGCACATACAAATTATACTATATTTCGACCCATTTTAAAAGGCAAAATAGGACAGTTTCTGCTGATTACTGTGAAACTTTTGTGAAAATATCCTCTAATTTACATTTGATTTCTTGATTTTCCCAGTGAAAACGACAGGCGAATTCATCAGCATAAAACAAATCTGAAACCAGTTCCGGCAGCCATAGCAGTTTTCTTGTCTTTAAATAGGCAGCAATTTGCCTGCGGCTGATGCCGCTGTTGGTTCGATTCACAATCCAGTCAGTTCTAATGCCGGAAAGTTCTAGTGCCTTCAGCCGTTGAAACCGATTGCCTGCTCGAATCAGACCGGACGGCATCGGATCTGTCACCACGATTAGCCGATCCATATCTGCAAGATATGCATCCCAATCAGTCTCTGCTGCCATGTCAAAAATGCACAGTTCCCCTTTTGCGCTCTGTAGCAGCCGTGCCCGCTGCCTGTTGTCTAAATCCATCCCGGTTTCTGCACACCACGGCGTGGGCAAAATCCAGTTGACACCGTACTCCATATTCTTTTTATCTCGTACCGGCTTCCCTTCCCCAATACACCGATAGATGTCATAAAATACCCTGTTTGCAAAGCGCTGATCCATTGCTACCGCGTCAAAAAGAAGACTTCTGCATCTGCTTGGCGTCAAACATTGTGTAAATGTCACACTTTTCCCCTTATCAGCAAAATAAAGAGCCAGAGACGATGCAACAAATGTAGTTCCAACGCACTGGCCCAGTCCGGTCACGCCAATATTCAATTGTTCCGGATTCCCGCTGTCGGTCTCCCCCTGCACCTTCTGCGGACGTATAAAAGTTCTGTTCAGCATGCTCTATCCTCTCAATTCGTTTTACTTCCCATGTCTAGTTTCAGTATACACGAATTCGAGAGTAAATTCAAGGAATTTTTGTAATTAAATTACATTTTTAGCGATGTATGCACCTGCTTATTGGGTGGTCGCCAGATACACTTTCACCGATATCACTTAACCAGTAAACGCCCTTTATTTGGCATAGTCGGCTCTCAGTTCAATGGTATCCGGCAAACCTTTTAAATCCGCCTTTGCCACTGCAACCGGATAACATGAAATCTGCGCCATATTCTCTGGCTGGGCAGGATCTACGAAGGTTGCATAAACAATTAAATTACTCTTATCATCTTTGTTTTCCAGCGTAATTTTATCTATATCCACTTCGTACCCGGCTGTCGGTTTTTCCCCTCTCGTTACAATGATATAGATTTTATCCCCTACCTTGCAGGCAAGCGCCCGTTCCAGGTCTCTGTACTCCGGTAAAATATCCGCCTCCAGTTCTCTCGGCATGACTTTTTCCGAAACTTTTTCAAATTTTACATTGGTTTCTCCTGATTTTACGCCAAAAGCCACAATCAGTCCCACAAGCACAACTGCTGCGACCACGATGGCGATGATTTCCTTTTTCATAAGGCCGTCTCCTTTCAAAGCTCTACTAGCACTGTATGAGACGACCCCCTGAAATATGTCATCAATTCCGACACTATGCATCCCTGCGAGCCACCGTGCAGTATCGTCGCTGCCTGAAACAGTGCAAACAAGGTACCGGTTTCTATTCTGGACCGCTTAAAAAAAAACGGTAAGCCCAACGAAAACAATCATTGAACCTACCGGTTTCTTTCCATACTTTAGTAATTAATAAATCTCTCTCACTGCTGCCACAATGGCATCTGCCGTCATGCCGTACTTTTCTTTCAGTTCGTCAGGTTTTCCGGATTCGCCGTATGTATCCTGCTGCCCAACCATCGCCATTTTGGCAGGCTGTTTTCTGCACAATACTTCCGCCACAGCACTACCAAGACCACCGATTACAGAATGTTCTTCTGCCGTTACAATTTTTCCGGTTTCCTTGGCAGCCTGCACAATCAAATCCTCATCCAGGGGTTTGATGGTATGCATATCGATGACACGTACATCAACGCCCTCTTCTGCAAGCTGCGACGCCGCTTCCATGGCTTCTGCCACCATGATGCCTGTGGCGATGACGGTCACATCTCTGCCTGCCCGCAGCACATTTCCCTTGCCCAGCTTGATATCCGCCGTTTCATCGTAAAATACTGGCACTGCAGCTCTGCCCAGTCTGACATAGCAAGGTCCGTCAAAATCTACAACCTGCTTCAAAAGAAGCTTTGCACTGACTCCATCAGAAGGATTCACCACCGTCATCCCCGGAATGGTTCTCATCAGTGCCAAATCCTCAAAGGTCTGATGGCTGGCGCCGTCTTCTCCTACTGTGATGCCTGCATGGGTTGCACAAATCTTTACGTTCGCACCAGTATACCCGATGGAATTTCTAATAATTTCAAAGGCTCTTCCCGCTGCAAACATAGCAAAGGTCGAAGCGCAAACCACTTTACCGGACAAGGCAAGTCCTGCCGCGCTGCCGTACAAATTCTGCTCCGCGATTCCCATATTAAAAAATCTTTCAGGATAGGTTTTGCTGAATTCCGCTGTCATCGTAGATTTGGAAAGGTCTGCATCCATCACAACCAGATTGGGATATTCTGCACCCAGTTCCACCAACGTTTTGCCGTAAGCGGCTCTTGTTGCCATTTTCTCTGCCATTACCATACACCTCCCAATTCTTCTACTGCCTGTTTGGCTTCTTCTGCATTCGGCGCTTTGCCGTGCCAACCCGGATGATCTTCCATAAAGGAAACGCCTTTTCCCTTGTGGGTCTTTGCGATAATTGCGGTAGGTCTTCCCTTGCAGCCTTTCGCCTTCGCAAAAGCGTCCAAAATTTCATCGAAATCATGTCCGTCTATCACAATAACATGCCAACCAAAGGCAGCGAATTTCTCATCGATAGGGTTTACCGTCATGACATCGTCATTTTTGCCATCAATCTGCAGACCGTTGAAATCCACGATGGCAACCATATTGTCAAGCTTATAATGGGCAGCACTCATCACTGCCTCAAAGACCAGTCCTTCCTGGAGTTCTCCGTCACCTAAAAGCGTATATACCCGTCCTGGGTTTCCGTCCATCTTGTTTGCCAGCGCCATGCCTACACTGACAGAAATGCCCTGCCCTAAAGAACCGGTGGACATTTCGATGCCCGGCACCTTATGCATGTTGGGATGTCCCTGAAAATTGCTGCCCAGTTTGCGCAGGCGCATCATATCAGATACTGGAAAATAGCCTCTCTCTGCCAGCGCCGCATACTGCACAGGACCTGCGTGCCCTTTGGATAAAATAAACTTGTCCCGATCTGCTTTTTTCGGGTCCGCCGGGTCTATATTCATTTCGCTGAAATACAGCGCAGTTACGAGGTCTGCTGCCGAAAGAGAGCCGCCAGGATGTCCTGAAGCAGCGTTATGTATTGCGCGGATGACATCAATTCTGACTTTCGCAGCGATTGATTCCAATTGTTTTTTCTCCATCTTTTCCTCCGTTTTCATTTATTTACAAGGGAGCCGAAATATCCGGCTCCCGACTAAATCAAAGCGATTGTGATTTCAGTGATTTCTCGCTTCGGTAATCCCAAGACTGACAGACAGCGCCTGATCTACAGTAGGCAGCTGACTTGCGCTGAGCGTACCGATATGCTCTTTCAGTCTTCGCTTGTCAATGGTGCGAAGCTGTTCTAAAAGCACAACTGAATTTTTGCTAAGCCCGCCGTCGGCGGCGGCAAGTTCCACATGTGTCGGCAATTTTGCCTTTGTCTGCGATGTAATGGCAGCCACAATAATGGTTGGGCTGAATTTATTTCCTACGTCATTTTGAACTACAAGTACTGGTCTGATTCCCCCTTGTTCGGATCCGACTACGGGACTTAGATCTGCAAAATAAAGGTCTCCCTTCTTTACTATCAAAGTCCAACACTCCTTGTCTTAATCGATAATCTCTTTTAAAGCAAAAGGTACGTAATCTGCAATAGTTCCGGCAGTCAAACCGTGCTGTCCCGTTTGGGCAGCAGCCAGGTCGCCGGCCATTCCGTGTACAAATACTCCGGCTCTGGCGGTATCGCCTGGAGAAAGTCCTTGCCCTGCCAGTGAAACCAGCACGCCGGTAAGCACATCCCCCGAACCGGCTGTCGCCATGCCCGGATTACCTGTAGTATTACTATATGCATCATCCTCTGAAAGAGCCACCAGGGTGTCCGGTCCTTTTACAATAACCGTACAACCCAGCTTGTCCACCAAAGCCTGTCCAATCTCTTCTTTGGACCAGTCTTTCACAGACTGCCTAAGCAGTCTGCCGGCTTCGCCAATATGGGGCGTCACAATCACCCGCGCCCCTGCGTTTCGCACCAGATGCTGCAGATGACAATCCCCTGCGACAACCGTAAGGCCGTCGGCGTCGATGATGATCGTACCTTTATATTCCGTTAACATTCGTTCCAGAATCTTTCTGGTTCTTCTATCAACTCCCATCCCGGGACCTGCTGCAATGGCGTCAAACCGTTGCAGGTTCCCTTTGATTTTACCCCAGGAAAGACAGATGCATTCCGGTACCGAAATCTGAAGGACCGGAAAAATCTTCTTTCGCGTACAGACGTTTACCAAGCCGCTGCCGGATTTGATGGCTGCTTTTGCAGAAAACACGGCGGCGCCTGCCATTTCCCTGCTGCCTGCAACAATCAGTACCCTGCCGCAGTTTCCTTTATGTACGTCTTTCGGGCGTTTTCTAATTACAGTATGGACAAAATTTCTGTCCGTTAAACCTGTGATTTTCATTTATTTTTCCTCATTATGTATTAGAGCCCCAAAATCAGCATCGCCATCACAAAATAAATACTCAGTGCAGCAATGTCGGAAACGGATGAAATGGCAGGATTCGCAATCAGAGCCGGGTCCAGATTCAGTTTTTTTACAAGAAGCGGCACCATACTGCCCAATACTTTGGCAAAGATGACGATAAACAGCATCGCAAGGCATACCGTCAGCGCCACGCCATAATCGTTGCCGTCCAGCCATATAATTCTGCCAAAGTTCAAAACACTGAGCACAGTACCCAAAAGCGCACCAATGCGCACTTCTTTCCAAAGAATTTTCAGTACATCCGACGTATCCACCTCATCGGTCGCAAGCCCTCGAATAATCAGAGTTGCTGCTTGAGAACCAGTATTACCGCCAGTACCCATCAGCATCGGCATATAGGCAACCAGACAGATAATCTCTGAAAGGCGACCTTCAAATCCGGTAATCAACATGCCGGTAAACACATAGGCGACCATTAGAATCACCAGCCAAGGCAGACGATTCAGCGCATGCTGCAGCACGGATTTATCCAGATAACCTTTGTCTGAGTTTTCAAAGTCGATGACCCCGTTCATCCTCTCGATGTCCTCTGTCGCTTCTTCTTCCATAACATCCAGAATATCGTCAACAGTAATAATGCCCACCAGGCGATGCTCATTATCTACAACCGGCATGGCCAGAAAGCCATACTTCTTAAAATCTTCGGAGACGTCTTCCTGGTCGTCAAAGACATTTTCGTACACATAATCGGTACGCATGATATTCATGATCTTCGTCTCGTCACTGGAAATGACCAACGTACTCAGAGATACAATGCCAAGAAGTTTACGACCGGTATCTCTGACGTAACAAGTATAAATTGTTTCCGCATCCATGCCTACTTCTTTGATGTGTTCCAGTGCCTGTCCCACGTTCCATTCCTTACGCAGACTGATATAGTCCGGCGTCATCAGACTGCCGGCACTGTTGTCCGGGTAATTCAAGAACGTGTTGATGAGCTTCCTCTCGTTCTTTGGTGTTTTTTCTAAAATCCTGTCCACCATATTGGCGGGCAGTTCTTCTAAAATATCGATTTTGTCGTCGAAGTCCAGCTCCTGCAGAATAAAATCGATTTCTTTATCTGTGATGACGTTGACAATCTCTATTTGTTTGTCTGTGGACAGTTCTGAAAAAACTTCCGCGGAAACATCTTTTGGCAAAAGACGGAAAAGAATAATCGTAAGGTCAATGTCTGTCTCTTCCGTAATATCCTCCAGCATGTAGGCGATATCTACCGCATTAAATTTCAGCAGTTCATCCCTCGCCAGAAAATACCGCTTGCTTTCAATGAGTTCCAGAACCTTTTCAAAGGATTCCTCCCACAATACATCCGCGTCAATCATTACTCTGTTATCCATCGGTCAGTTCCTCGCTTTCTGTGCTATTTCCCCGGAACCTGTCAGAATTAGCGCGCAGACCGTAAAACCTGGGTTTTACAAAAAACCGATTCAGCCAGTGAAGCCAGGGATTTCTTTGTGGTTGTTAATTTGTCAATACTTCGTATGGACACAGGCCCATGATCCATGTCTTCACTTCCTTTCATTATGATATGTACAGACATACTTTAACAGTTAATTATACCCCGAAATGCTTTGCTTTTGCAACCTTTTTCCCGAAAAACTTTGTATAACATTCCCTCATATTCCGAAGATAAACTTTCATAGAAGAACCATTGCCTACTAAAAGGACTTGTAAAATATTTCCACGTTTTAAAATCGTTGAAATTTCAGTCATCTTCCTGGTAAGATTGTTCTTTAAAAAAACCAATCCTTTCCACATCGAAAGGGTTGACGAAAAAATGTCAAAGTGTTATATTGGAAGAAACAAGCACAATATTCATAACAAGATATTGTAAACACTAATTTCTAAAGTTTAATAAGAGAAAAGAGGAGATTAAAATGGGAAAATTAGTTGATCAGTATATTGAAATCGCTAAGAAAAGAAACCCTGGTGAACCAGAATTTATTCAGACTGTAGAAGAAGTATTAACTTCTATCGAACCTGTTCTGGAAGCACATCCTGAATATGTTGAAGCTGGTCTGGTCGAAAGATTAATCGAGCCAGAAAGAGGTATCAGCTTCAGAGTGCCTTGGGTTGACGACGAAGGTAAAGTGCAGGTGAACAGAGGTTACAGATATGAATTCAACAGCGCAATCGGACCTTACAAAGGCGGTCTGCGTTTTGCTGCTAACGTATATCCTGGCATCATCAAGTTCCTGGGATTTGAACAGATCTTCAAAAACAGCTTAACCGGTCTTCCAATCGGCGGCGGCAAAGGCGGTTCCGATTTCGATCCGAACGGAAAATCCGATGCAGAAGTCATGAGATTCTGCCAGTCCTTTATGACTGAATTATACAGACATATCGGACCGCACACTGATGTTCCTGCTGGTGACATGGGCGTTGGCGCAAGAGAAATCGGTTACCTGTTTGGACAGTACAAGAGACTGACCAACAGATACGAAGGCGTTCTGACTGGTAAAGGTCTTGCTTACGGCGGATTGGCTGGCAGAACAGAAGCAACTGGTTACGGCATCGTATTCTTCGCAAGAGAAATGCTGAAACACTGCGGCGAAGAACTCAAGGGTAAGACGGTTGCAGTTTCCGGTTTTGGTAACGTTACTTGGGGTACAGTACAGAAACTGAATGAACTGGGTGCGAAAGTCATCACCATTTCCGGTCCAGACGGATATATCTATGATCCAGACGGCGTTACTTCCGGCGAAAAAGAAGACTACTTACTGGAGCTGAGAGCTTCCGGAAAGAACATCTGCGCACCTTACGCAGACAAGTTCCCTGGCGCTACTTTCTACGCAGGCAAAAAGCCTTGGGAAGTAAAAGCTGACCTGTACATCCCTTGTGCAACACAGAACGAAATCCGCATCGAAGATGCAAAGACTATGGTTGCAAACGGCTGTAAGTTCCTTTGCGAAGGTTCCAACATGCCGACCACAAACGAAGCAATCGAATACCTGCAGGAAAACGGCGTAATCGTTGGACCTTCCAAGGCTGCAAACGCTGGCGGCGTAGCTTGCTCCTGCATCGAAATGGGACAGAACGCAGGTCACACTGTATTCTCCCCTGCACAGGTTTACGAACAGCTTGAAACAATCATGGTGAACATCCACAAGAACGCTGCTGCTGCTTGCGAAAAATACGGCTTAGGTTACGACCTGATCAAGGGTGCAAACATCGCTGGTTTCGAAAAGGTTGCAGAAGCTATGATGGCACAGGGTATTGTATAATGGTTTGCTCTGTGAGCAGAGTGAACAGCTAAGCAAACCTTATGCTTAAAATCCCCAAGAGAACAAGCGCTCTGCGCGAAGTTCGATTGGCAAGGAGTTTGTCGTATAATGGTTTGCTCTGTGAGCAGAGTGAACAGCTAAGCAAACCTTATGCTTTGGGAGACCTAACCCAATGCGCAAAGCGAATTGCTGGTAGGTCCCCTGTCAGGAGTGCAGCGCTTCAGCGCGTGGCACTCTACGGCTAATCCCCAAGAGAACAAGCGCTCTGCGCGAAGTTCGATTGGCAAGGAGTTTGTCGTATAAGATTATACAAACAATATTCCAAAAACAAATTCGAGGACTGCATT
>CANBFZ010000009.1 GCA_947367725.1 uncultured Eubacterium sp. | reverse complement strand
ATATATTGGCATCAAGTATCAGCTACAGCAGTATGAAATCAGCGGTTATAAATATGTGCGTGCTGAAGGCGAAACGGATGGTACGTTTACTGTAGAAGACCAAGAGATCATTTTGATCTATCAGAAGCTGCAGGCGGACATTGATAAACCAGGCGGAAATACGCCAGGCGGCAATAAACCAGGAACTGGAAAACCGAATCAGAAGCCGGGTAATAACCACGACGGCGAGGGTGGCAAAGACGACCAGAATGGTACAGACAAAAATGACAGTTTGCATCGGTGGAATTGGCAGGATGGCAGACCTAAAACGGGAGATCGGACAGCGCTGCATTTCTATGCAGATGTGCTGCTTCTGTCGCTGGCGGGGCTTGCTTTGACATTGAAGCGATTGAAAGCTGGCAGAAAAAAATAAATGGATATGAAAAGACAGCGCCTGCTGAAACAGTAGGCGCTGTCTTTTGCATGCAGCGATCATAGGCGATAGCGTGCAGTGTTATAGATTTTTGACCTCTTCATGGCGTTTGACTTTGCCAGTGGTGGTTTTGATCATCGGCTGATCTGTGACGATGATTCTGAGCATCTGCTTGTAAGCCGGCAGTTCTTCATTGATGATATCGATGTCTTTTTTGATAATCCTTTCGATTTCCGCGGAATCATCAGTGCCGTAGGTTTCTTTCATGTAATCCGCCTTGTAGACAATCTTCGCGCACAGCGCGAGATCTTTTTCGTCACCGTGTTTCGGCTGACCAAAGACCATATTTTCCTCTACGTAAGGCAGATTGCTGATGAGAACCTCCAGCTCCTCCGGATATACATTTTTGCCATTTTTCAGCACGATGACATTTTTCTTGCGGCCACAAATGAAGATATAGCCTTCTTCATCCAGATAGGCGAGGTCTCCTGTGTGAAGCCAGCCGCCTGCAAGAACAGCCGCCGTTTCTTCTGGATTTTCATAGTAGCCGCACATGATATTGGGACCTTTTGCGATCAGTTCGCCGATACCTTCTTCGTTGGGCTCGTCGATGGCAAGTTCTATGCCGGGCAGTGCCAGCCCGATGGAGCCGGTCTTGTGTTGCCAGGTGTTTTCAGCGGAAAGAACCGGCGCGGCTTCTGTCATGCCATAGCCCTGCACGGCAGTGATGCCGAAGTGATTGAAGCCTTCCAGGGCTTCCGGATCGATGGCGGAAGCGCCGCTGATGACATAGCGCAGGTTGCCGCCCAGCTGATCTAAAATCTGTTTGAATAATTTGCGGCGCACATCGATGCCTACTTTCAGCAGGGCTTTGGAAAGCTTCAGGCCGAAAGCAACTTTCTTTTCCAGTCCTTCCTTTTTGACCGTGGTCATAATCTTTTTGTAAATGGATTCAATGAGCAGCGGCACGCAGACAAAAAGGGAAACTTTGTACTCCACAATATTCTTCTGCAGGTATTTCAGCCCGTCGCAGAAGGTGGTGGTAACGCCGGCTGCCAGCATGACCACCTGCCCGGTAGAGCCGAAAGTATGGTGGTAAGGCAGGAATGCCATGTTAATATCGCCGTGGCGGATGTCCTGGACTTTCAGCATGGCGTAAACGTTAGAAGTAATGTTGTACTGAGAGAGCTGTACTGCTTTCGCCATGGAGGTGGTACCGGAGGTGAACAGGATGATGGAGACAGCTTTTCCATCTACCGGAAGTGCCTGATAGTCGGTGGAGCCGTTTTCCAGTGCGGTGCGGCCCTCCGCCAGCAGAGCGGGAATATCCTCATAGCCTGCAAGCGGTTCCATAGCGATATATTGTGTGACCATAGTGGTGTTTGCTTCTTTCAGCTGGGCAATGGTGTCTTTCAGGGCAGGATCAAAGACCAGCACGTCGGCGCGGCTTCTCTGCAGAGAAGATTCCAATTCGTCGTAAGGTAGTCCTTTGTCCAGCGGTACGCTGATGCCAAGACCGCACAGCGTGGAAAAGTATGTCAGCATCCAGGCGCAGCAGTTTTTTCCGATGATGGCGATTCGCTTGCCCAGAAAACCCCGCTGCAAAAAGGCGGTGCCCAGGCAGTCTACCTGATGACGGAATGCCTCAAAGGTGATGTGCTCATAAGAGATTTCCTTTTTACCGGTTTTGTGTTTGACAATAAAAGCGTCGTCGCCGCGGTAGGCGGAAGCGCCGTAATCCAGCAGCGCTCTGAAGTCTTCGTGAAAGACTGGTGCAAAGACCTGTTTTGATTCTTTGATTTTTTTCAAGATGTTTTCTCCTTACTTCTTGATTTTGTGCGTCTTCGTATGTATGTAGTTATTAAAACTATATTAACTCATTATAACAACTTTGTCAACGGGTTGACAGAAACTTTCCGCTGTGGTATGCTATTCGATATAGAGTAGTATGGAAAGGACAGGCGTGGATGGTGAAGAGCAAAGGACTGGAACAATTTAAACTGCCGCGGTGGGAGGAGCTTCCTTCCATTGATTTATATCTGGATCAGGTATTGTCGCTTCTGGAGGAGTGGCTGGGGTCTTATCTGACCTTTGACGGTAAGAAAATTATGACCAAGACCATGATCAACAATTACGTCAAGCAGAAGTTCATCGCGCCGCCGGTCAATAAGAAGTACGACAAAACAGCGGTTGCTTCTCTCTTTGTCATTGCCATTTTGAAGCCGGTTTATACCATCGAAGAAATTTCCAGACTGATTCGTCTAACGGTCAGGGTCAACGAGAAGGCCAATGCCTATAATTCTTTCTGCGACAATATTGAAAGCGCAGTATACCACGCATTTCACAGGACTGCGATGCCCAAGAACCCTTGTGAAGAAGATCCACGGGGGATTTTGTGGAACGTCTGCAATTCCTTTGCGTGTCAGCTTTATGTGCGCAATATTTACTTGCAGTCCCATCCCAAACATGATAAAATTTAATGCAGTATGCACTTTAACTGTAAAGGAGTAACCTAGATGAGCGTTTTAACAGTAGAAAAGGTGTCTCACGGATTTGGCGGCAGGCAGATTCTGGAAGACGCTTCTTTTCGTTTGAATAAAGGAGAGCATGTCGGTCTTGTGGGCGCTAACGGCGAAGGAAAGACCACATTTTTGAATATTATTACCGGAAATCTCATGCCGGATGCAGGCACAGTCAGCTGGTGTAACCACATCACTACGGGGTATCTGGATCAGCGGACGACCCTGACTCAGGGAAAAACCATCCGGGAGGTTTTGCGGGAAGCCTTCGGCGAATATTTTGAGATGGAGCAGGAGATGCTGGCGGCATACGACAAGATGGCGACGGCGTCAGAGGACGAAATGAACCGCCTCATGGAAGACGCGGCGGAAATTCAGGACATTCTGGAGCACAGCGGCTTTTATACCATCGATGCCCGAATTGAAGAATTTGCGGGCGGCTTGGGACTTGCCGACATTGGACTTGACAAGGACGTGTCGGAACTTTCCGGCGGACAGCGTTCCAAGGTACTTTTGACCAAGCTGCTTTTGCAGAACCCGATGATATTGATTTTGGACGAGCCGACCAACTATTTGGATGAGAACCACATTGTCTGGCTGACTCGGTTTCTGCAGAATTACGAGAACGCGTTTATTCTGGTATCTCACGATATTCCATTTTTAAATGACGTGGTCAACGTGATCTATCATGTGGAGGACGCGGTATTGACCCGCTATACCGGTAATTACGATGATTTTATGCATATGTACGAGATTAAGCGGGCGCAGCTGGAACAGGCATACAAGAAGCAGCAAAAGGAAATCGCTGACTTGGAAGATTTTATCGCCAGGAATAAGGCGCGAATCGCCACCACCAATATGGCGAAGTCCCGGCAGAAGAAGCTGGACAAGATGGAAAAGATTGAGTTGATAAAAGAAAAGCCAAAGCCGACTTTTCGATTTGACTATTCCCGCGCGCCGGGCAAATACGTCATCGAAGCGGAAAACCTGGTGCTGGGCTATGATGAGGCATTGACGAAGCCTTTGACGTTCCATGTGGAGCGAGGCAAGAAGATTGCCATCAAAGGGGTCAACGGTCTTGGAAAGTCTACGCTGCTGAAAACCATGCTGGGGATTATTCCAGCTTTTGACGGCCAGGTCAAACTGGATTACTATGCGGAGCCTGCGTATTTTGAGCAGGAAGCAGACGGCAGCGACAAGACGGCGCTGCAGGATTTCTGGGATGAATTTCCGGCGCTTGATAACGGTGAGGCGCGCCGGGCGCTGGCAAAGTGCGGCTTGACCAATGAGCATATCGAAAGTCAGGTGCGGGTGCTGTCCGGCGGCGAGAATGCCAAGTTCCGCCTCTGCAAGCTGATGCAAAGACCGATGAATCTGCTGGTGCTGGACGAGCCGACCAACCATCTGGACCCGGTCGCCAAAGAGGTCCTCAAAGAAGCAGTGCGGGACTTTAAGGGTACGGTGATTCTGGTCAGCCATGAGCCTGAATTCTATGAGGATATCGTCACCGATATCTGGAATATCGAGGACTGGACCTGTAAACTGATTTAAGAGGAAGACGCGCTGCCTGCGGCAGCATATATTGCGAGAGAAAAGCGCCGATGAAACAAACATCGGCGCTTTTCGATTTTAAGAATATATGCAGTTTGTGTATTGCAAAATATGTTACAGGGATGTAATGGTTCCGTTTGGAGAACACTTTAAACCCAGCGAAACGTTTTTTGTTAAACCTGATTTGTACTGGAATGTACCCTGTCCGGTTGCAACCGCACCAGAGACAGAACCGTGCCTGTAAGTGCATTCCCAGCCGGGAACATAGATGTGATAGCTGGTATCTGCTTTGGTCGCCTTCGCAGAAGTTCCGTTGTAGGTGAAAGTGCCCTTCAGTGTGAAATCCCAAGCAATTTTGTTATCCTGATTATGATACGTATAGGTTCTGCTGGCAGATTTTGTGGTTTCTGTCGCAAAAGGTGTCAGCGAGACAGGTTCTATGGTCGTGGTAATGACTGCATAGGAGCCATCTGGAAAATATTCTGTTTCAATTGTTGTCGCGCTTTCGGCGTCAGCAAATGCGGAGACTGTCATACAGAGGAAAAGCCCTGCAGCAGTTAGAATTGTCAGTAGTTTATGTTTCACCGTCTGTACCTCCTTCGACTGGTTCGTAAATAGTGATAACATCAGTTGCCATGGCCTGCTTCTGACTTCTTAAATCGCGAAGATGAAGAATTTCACCGATTACAATTACAGCTAAAATCAGAATAATGATTGTTTTAATCCAGCCTCGCTGTCTGGATTTGGCAACTTTTTTCGGCTTGAGGGCAGAACGCGTTTCTAAGAAGTCTGCCGCGACTTCTTCTGGGGTGCCGAATTCCTTTACCAGTGTGGAAATCGAAAGTGTTGTATGTGCTTCGGCATAGTCATATAGCTGCTGACGGAGTCCGTCAATAAAGTCGTCGGATTCTGCCAGATGATAAATCGCTGTTTCGATTTGGTGCAGATATTGTTCGATTTCCTGATTTGGCGTATACATCAGTCGTTCCTTTCTTTCTCTGTATAGACGACGGACTGAACTGCCTGGCTCAGTCTGATGTACAGAGATTTCAGTCTGCGTAGATGCGCAGTTCCTGCTTCTGTAATGCGGTAATACACGCGGACTCGATTACTCTCTGAAATGACTTTTCCTACCTCTTCAACAAACCCCTGTTCCAGCAGTTTGCTGAGAGTGGTATAAAGGAGCGGCATCTTGTAAATCCCGTCTGTACGCCGCAGGCATTCCTGGGTAATCTCGTAAGCATACATTTGTTCCCGCTCTGATAAAATCGTGAGCACCATCAGGGGAAGAGTAGATTTCTTGAACTGGGCTTCAAAATTATCCAGGACATCCCTGCCGCCGGCGGTATCTTCTTTCTTGTTCATGGAAAACCTTTCTGTCCTAATCTCTCCTATGGCTTTATTATACCCTAAAAGGGGCACAAGTCAATCATTCATGTGAAAAAATCAGAAAATCAGATATGAATAAAAATTTTTTATATATTTTGTTGACATATATAAAAATACGTGTTATTATGGTGATAAGGATAGAGATTGAATTTTTGGACAATTATTCTTTGCGTAAGGGGGCGAAGAAATACGGGAGAGGAGAGATTCCGATGTGGTATTGCTGAGAATTACAGTTGATGTTTGAGAAGAGAGGAGATTAGCTATGAAAAACTTAAGAAAAGGAATCATGATGGGCATGATTCTTGTTTTAGTTCTCGGATCATCATTTAGTGTATATGCGGCATCTGGCGATGTGCACTATAAATATGAAGGAAATCACGTATTTATGCTCGCACAGGATCAGAACCCTCCTGTAGTTTCAAGTGTAGGAGTAACAATACTTGCTGGTGCAGATTTTCATTATGGTGCAAGTGACACACAGTCGAGAACTTATAACAAAGAAGAATGGTGGCTAATTGCAAAAAGTATTAATGCTCCGGAGGTAACAAGTGATATAACATGCAGTCTTGGAAGTATGAAAATTTATCCGATAAATGCTAGTGCAAAAACTTGTACGGTATCATACTATCCAGATATGTTTGCAGATCCAAATTGGATTTCCACTAAATCCATGGGAAGCAAGACATCTGTTAAAGTGATGAAATCAGGGGGGAATTCGTATGGAACATTTACCTACTCTGTTAGGGTTCCAAAGTCTGTAACTGGTGGAACAAATAAAACTTTAAAATTCAACAATTTAGGAACAGCCTCAGGTACTGTTACGGTAAAGAGTACAAACAGTGAAACTATGAGTAATGAGATGATTACTATAGTGGATAATGATAAACTCACAAATGTTGAAATTGAAAAACTAAGCAAAGTTATAAAATCTCGCATAGAGAATAAAAAACGACAGAAGTGTTCTCTTGAGCAAAATGAGGAATACCAGGCGCTTCTAGAATATGCAAATCAGGAAAATCTAGCTGTCGATGATGAAGAAGTTGAACAATACTTGAAAGGTCTAATTGAACAATTTCGGAATTCTGATAATATGGAAGAAATTAAATTGGCATGTAATATGGCTGGAACAACTTACGAAGAACTGGTTAGAAATGATTTTGAAGGCTATCGCATTCTACTAACTGAAGAAAAGGTGTACAATGATTTTTTGAAAAGATATAATAATTCAAGAAACTTATACATGAATATGTTATCCTATGAATCATATCAAAAACAGATAAAAGAGGAATGGCTGGATTTTAAAGCCAATTTAATTGGTTAGAATTAAGAAAGTAAAGAAATTGCCTATCAATATGTATGATGGGCAATTTCATATTGAGGTAGAATACAGATTTTAGAAAGGCAGTATATGCAGAAAAAAAGTATATGGATGCTGTGTGCATTATTGATAGGCGCTTTGATTTTTGTTTCCGGCTGTAAAGAAGATACTACGGAGATTGAGGAAGGTGTGAATCACGAAATCATAGATGTTGGATATTGTTTCCTGGAAGAGAAATTTGAAACATCTCCAGATCGTGTTGCCGTGATAACCTATGAAATTGATCCGGCGGAAACATTTCGCGTGATAAATATGGAAGACGATGCTGCTGTGATTCGCGGAAGGTATCAATGTACCTATGGATGGTCGCCGCAAAAGCCAATTTTGGAAATGTCGGTTACAGCAGACCTCCAGATGCGGCAAAATTCACAAGGAGATTGGCGCGTCGAAAGTATTACACCTGTAAAAGTTAAAAGCAATGCGGAAAGTAAAGGCAAAGGCTGGATTACTTCCTTAGATGAAAGCAGAAACATTCCATTTATCAGTGACAAAGAAGCGGGCGATAGAGGATTAGGGATAACCGGTGTCGCAAACGATTTACTAAGTAAATGGATGATGGAGTTTTCCAACTACGAAGGAGAAAAAGCAACCTTTATGTTAATTGAGGCATCCAGCGAAGCTTCGAATTTAGAACAGATTGAAATATCCCAAAACCGAAGTGATGTAAAGAGATGCTGGAAAATCAAAGACGGCGTTGTTGGCGTGTATTTAGGCTATATAGAAGGATTAGGATACGCATCTTCCATGCTGCAGATGGATTTTGGAGACAAAAGGATGGTGCTAAATCAAAAGCCGCTCTATTTAGTAAAAAAACAAGACGGCTATTATTTGGAATCTTCTGCTGTGTTTGAGGAAACCGTTACAGGGAAGACTTGAAAGAATCAAGAATGAGATATTAAGAAAGGGATTGCTGCTTTTGCGAGCGGCAATCTTTTTCAGTATCCCTTTAGCAACAGACTGGTATTTGCTATTATCATGCAGCAAGAATCCCTGTGCAGAGAACTGCTTCGGCGGATTTTTCCAGACAAAGAAATCCTTGGCATTCGTTTTCAGGAGGAGCCAGAAACTGGCAGCTTTGCCCAGGTAGAGAAGACCATTCTAAACGGTATTTCTGCTAAAAGTATTCGATTGGATGTTCTTTTCAAAGGTGAAATGGGATGGGCGGATATAGAGTTGCAAGTGCAGAGAGAAAAGCATCTGCCAAAGCGAAGCAGGTATTATCATGCCGGCACAGATTTACATATTTTGCCGTCTGGAGAGAATTACGATAGGCTGAAACCAGTGTATGTGATTTTTATCTGTTTTTTCGATTATTTCGAACAGGGAGAACCTATGTATGCATTCGAGATGTACGATGTGAAAAACAGCTTGCCATTAGGCGATGAATCGTATACACTGATATTAAACATCCTGTGTAGAGAGGAAAAGGTGCCAGAGCAGTTGCGATCGCTGTACGCCTATTTGAAAAGTGGCGAAGCAGACGGTAAGGATGCTTTCATCCAAAAGATACATGGGGAAGTTGCGGCGCTAAATCAGAGAGGAGCTGATGCAAGTCATGACTTTGGAAGAAGAATATCGGATGGAGAAACAGAGGAGCCGGGAAGAGGGCATTGAGATTGGAAAAAGTCAGGGTATAGAGATTGGACTGCAGGAGGGAAAACAAGAAACACAGAGATCTATTGCCACGAAGATGAAGGAGAGCGGCATGGAGGTTCAGCAGATTGCAGAAATGACAGAACTGTCCATTGAAGAGATCGAAAAACTGTAAATCGTATATCAACCCGTAGAGAACCGTGAGGCGGAGCATTTTCGTAGCACGGCTTTCTTTTTTGTATGTAACGCAGCAGTTTGACCGCAAAACCTTACTTTTTACTCCAAATATAAAAGTTGTGCGGGTTACACAAAAAAATATAAAAAAGTTGTGAAAAACCACTTGATTTATCCAAGGAGCTGTGTTAAAGTATTACTATCGAGTTCATGAAAGGAAAGAAAAGTTATGAGAAACTTCATCTTTGCAGCAGCATATTACTTTTATTACTTTTTCTTTAGAAACAAAGGAAGAGTCAGTTGCGCTGCATAGAAAAGTTTTGAGTAATTGCTATAAGAAAGACTAAAATAATAACAAATTACTTGAAAAACTCCGCAGTCCACTGGCTGGCGGAGTTTTTCGCGTTCTGCGCGCTTTAGAGGCGAGACGGACGGCGGTGAGAACCAAAAAGATAGAATGATGAAAATCAAAACGATTACGGAGGTAAAAGATGATTACAGTACTGAAGCCGGGCACCGGCGAGGAACAGAGAGAACAGTTAATACAGTGGTTTGAAGAGCAGGGCGTGCAGGTGCATTCCTATATCGGCGAAAACCAGATGGCGGTGCTTGGGCTGATTGGTGATACACGGAATATCGATGTGGAAATGCTGGAACTTCTGGATATCGTAGAAAAAGTCGCACCGATTTCCGATCCTTTTAAGAGCGCTAACAGACAGTTCCACCCGGAAGATTCTGTCATTGACGTGATGGGCGCCAAATGCGGCGGCGGACATTTTGCGGTGATTGCAGGTCCTTGCTCTGTAGAAAATCCGGAACAAATCCGGGAAGTTGCAGAAGGGGTCAAAGCGGCAGGCGCAACCATGCTAAGGGGCGGTGCTTTTAAGCCGAGAACATCTCCTTACGATTTCCAGGGGATGAAAGCAGAAGGGATTGAACTGCTGCTGGAAGCGAAGAAAGTAACGGGACTGCCTATTGTAACCGAAATTATGAATGCCAACCACCTCCCTCTTTTTGAAGAGGTCGATGTGATTCAGGTGGGTGCCAGAAATATGCAGAACTTTGAACTGCTCAAAGAACTGGGCAAGACCAGAAAAACCATTTTACTGAAAAGAGGGCTTGCTAACACATTGAAGGAACTGCTGATGAGTGCGGAATACATTATGGCAGGCGGTAATGAAAATATTATTCTTTGCGAACGAGGTGTAAGAACCTTTGAAACATACACGCGAAATACGCTGGATTTATCAGCCGTGCCGGTACTGCATAATCTGACCCATCTGCCGGTGGTCATTGATCCGAGCCATGCCACGGGGCATGCCAATCTGGTGAAGCCGATGGCACTTGCGGCGGCAGCCTGTGGTGCGGATGGTTTGATGATAGAAGTACACAACAATCCGGCCAAGGCACTTTGCGATGGACCGCAGTCCCTGACGCCTGCCCAGTTTGCAGATGTGATGGATACCGTCAGGAAAATCAGAGAGGTGATATAGATGAAAATTGGAATCGTTGGTCTTGGACTCATCGGTGGCTCTCTTGCAAAGGCGTATAAAAAAGCCGGTGCCACAGTCTTTGGATTTGATCAGGACAGACTGATCACCGCCTTTGCAAAACTGGCAGATGCCATAGATGATGAACTTGGTGAAGCCCAGTATGAAGCATGTGATTTGATTTTACTGGCGATTCCGCCGGTGCCAGCTGCCAGGTGGATGGAAGAACATGCGCCGAAGTTGCCGGCATCGGCGTTGGTCATCGATTGCTGCGGCACCAAACGCAACATCTGCGAAGCAGGTTTTCAGCTGGCAAACCAATACGGATTTTCTTATGCAGGTGGTCATCCGATGGCTGGCAATCAGTTTGGCGGCTTTAAAAACAGCAGAGCAGACCTTTTTGAGGGCGCTGTCTTTGCCCTGGTGCCGCCGGATCACAACGATCTTCGTTTTATGGAAAAGGCTAAGAAGCTGATTTTGCCGGCGGGATTTTCCAAGCTTGTCATAACCTCTGCGGAAGAGCACGACAAAATCATCGCTTTCACGTCTCAGATGGCGCACGTAGTGTCCAACGCTTTCATTAAAAGCGATACAGCAATTGATATGGGCGTCTCTGTTTCTGCAGGAAGCTACAGAGACTTTACCAGAGTCGCTTATTTGGACGCGGAGATGTGGACCGAACTATTTTTAGAAAACAGAGATAATCTGAAGCATGAATTAGACGTTCTCATCGCAGAACTTTCTAAATATAGTAAAGCCTTGGAGAATGAGGACGCACCGGAAATGTGCAGACTCCTGAAAGAAGGCAGGGAAAGAAAGATAGAGGTAGAAAAACAATGCAGTTAGAAGCGTTAGGCCGCGAAGCACGTGCCGTTGTCAAAGGGAACCGCATCGCAGTCGTAACTGATGAAACCGTAGAAAAACTATATTTAAACCGATGCATGCAAAGTCTCAAATGCGCAGGCTTTGATGTATATAGCTTTGTGGTTCCTCCTGGGGAGGAAGCCAAAAGCGGGATGCAGTATCTGAACCTTTTAAATGCACTTGCAGAGATTCCGCTGACCAGAACCGATGCCCTGGTAGCCCTGGGCGGCGGCGTCGTGGGTGATCTTGCAGGTTTTGCAGCAGCCACATATCTTCGAGGCATTTCTGTGATTCAGGTACCTACAACCCTCCTGGCGGCAGTAGATTCGTCCATTGGCGGCAAGACGGCAATTAATTTACCTGCCGGAAAAAATCTTGCCGGCGCATTTCACAGACCAGCCCTAATCTTGCGAGATGCATCTCTTCTGGAAAGTCTGCCGCAAACAATCTACCAAGACGGTATGGCAGAGGTCATAAAATACGGAGTTTTAGCAGATGCTGACTTGTTCGAACTGCTTGCAGACAAAGCGCAGGCACACAGGCGGATGGAAGAAATCATAGAGCGGTGTGCGGAGATCAAGATGCGTTTTGTGGAGGAAGATGTATTTGATACAGGCGTTAGACAGCTGCTGAACTTCGGCCATACCATCGGTCACGCCATTGAACATGCGACGAATTTTTCCGTCAGCCATGGGAAAGCCGTGGCAAAGGGCATGGCGATGATGGCAGAAATTTCGATGAAGCAGGGCTGGTGCAGCGAGGAAACAACCCGCCGCATCAAAGATATCCTGCATGTATATGGGTTTGATCTTACAATTGTACAGCAAAAGGATGTGCTTTATGATATAATGAAGACAGATAAAAAACGAAAGGGCGGCATGATAGATCTGGTCGTGCCTGAGAAAATCGGACGCTGCCGCCTTGTACGCGTTACGATAGAAGAACTGGGGGAAATGCTATGAGAGAGATAAGCGCAATCGCTTCAAAGTCTGATGCCCATCGAGCACTGATTTGTGCGGCGCTTTCACAGCTGACCAGCGGCAGAACCTGTCAGATTTCCTGTGAGAACGTGTCGAAAGATATTGAAGCAACACGCAGCTGTCTGACTGCACTTCTTGCAGGTGAGGAAACCATGCAGTGTGGCGAAAGTGGTTCTACTCTTAGATTTTTATTACCGATCATGGGGGCGCTGGGACATACCGCAGCTTTTTATACAGAGGGCAGATTGCCGCTGCGTCCGTTGTCGCCACTCTATGAAGAACTGGAAGCGCACGGCTGTATTCTCAGCGCACAGGGAAGTAGCCCCCTCGTGATCCGCGGGAAGTTAACTGCGGGTCGCTATGTTTTACCTGGCAATGTGTCCAGCCAATATGTCAGTGGCTTGCTCTTTGCGCTTCCCTTGCTTACAGGGGACAGCCGTATTGTCATTGGGGGGACACTAGAATCTCGCGGCTATGTGGATATGTCGCTGCAAGTCATCAGAGATTTTGGTGTGGAGATTATAGAAACCCAGGATGGCTTTGCGATACCCGGCAGGCAGCAGTATGTGGCGCCGGATACATACCAAGTGGAAGGCGACTGGTCTAACAGTTGTTTCTGGCTGGCGGCAGGCGCGCTGTTGGAAGATGGAATCTGTGTAAAAGGGCTTCGCCAAGATTCTTTGCAGGGCGACCGGAAGATTCTGGAGCTGCTCAAAGCCTTCGGCGCTGCAGTGCAAGTATCAGAAGAAGGGGTCTGTGTTTATCCGGAAAAACTGCGCGGCATGACCATTGATGCATCGCAAATACCCGATATGGTGCCAGTGCTGGCAGTGCTGGCGTGCGCGGCAGATGGAGAAACTGTCATTGCAAATGCCGGTAGGCTCAGGATCAAGGAAAGCGACCGGCTCGCTACTGTGACACAGGCGCTGCGCAGTCTTGGCGCTGGAGTGCAGGAGCTTCCGGACGGACTCGTCCTAGAAGGGACGGGCAGATGCAACGGCAGTAGACCTTTGCGGGGCGGAGCGGTCGACGGCGCAGGCGATCACCGAATTGTTATGATGGCAGCCATTGCATCCCTGCTTTGCAGCGAGCCGGTTGCCATTACCGGCGCAGAAGCCGTGGAAAAATCCTATCCGGATTTTTTCCGAGATTTAAAAAGACTGAACCTTGACGGAACCGTCAGGATTTAGAGATAGAGCAGTTATCGTTTAGAGGGAAGAAAGGAAAGAACATGTCTTCTTCTTATGGAAATAACATTAAAATTACCATATTCGGACAGTCTCATTCGCAGGCCATTGGGGTCACCATGGAGGGACTTCCGGCAGGGTTTTCCATCGACATGGAAGCACTGCAAGTCTTTATGAACCGGCGTGCCCCCGGACGGAGCAAATACAGTACGCCCCGTAAGGAGGCAGATGTGCCGGCATTTTTAAGCGGTCTTGTGGGAAATATCACCTGCGGTGCACCACTGACTGCAATTATTGAAAATACAAATACCAGGTCAAAGGATTATGATCAAATCAGAGATATTCCAAGACCGGGTCATGCGGATTATACCGCACATGTGAAGTACGGCGGTTTTGAGGATGTCAGCGGTGGCGGTCATTTTTCGGGTCGCCTGACGGCACCTCTGTGTATTGCAGGCGGCATTGTCAAGCAGATTCTCGCAGCAGAAGGCATCGAAGTGGCTGCGAAAATCAAAGAAATCGGCGGCAGCAGCACGGAACCTGCAAAAGCCATTGAAGCTGCCATGTCTCAGGGAGATTCTGTGGGCGGCATCATTGAATGTACGGTGACGGGGCTTCCGGTAGGTATTGGGGAACCGATGTTTGATGGGCTGGAAAATAAAATTGCCCAGGCGGTTTTCGGCATTCCTGCCATCAAAGGCATTGAATTTGGGAAAGGCTTTGCAGCAGCGGAACTTTGCGGCAGCCAGCATAACGACGAATTCTATTTTGACGGTGAAACTGTGAAAACCAAAACCAACAACCATGGCGGTATTTTGGGAGGAATTAGTTCTGGTATGCCAATTGTGTTTCGAGTGGCAGTCAAACCGACGCCTTCCATTTCTATAGCGCAAAATAGTATCAGCTACGAGAAAGGCGAAGCGGCGGTACTTTCCGTTCAGGGACGGCACGACCCGTGTATCGTGCCAAGAGCTGTGCCTTGCGTGGAAGCGGCGGCAGCCATCGCAGTGTATGATTTATATTTGTATCGATACCGATACCAAAACAAATAAAGGAGAATGAAACAATGAGTATGGACGATTATAGAAGCAAAATTGATGCGATCGATGAAGAAATTGTAAAAAAACTGGAAGAAAGAATGCGTGTAGCGGAAGAAATCGCATGCTATAAGAAAGACAACGAACTTCCGGTGCTGGATGCAATGCGGGAGCGGGAAAAAGTTGATAAATTGACAGATTTAGCTGCAGATGATATGGCATCTTACACGAGAATATTGTATAATACCATTATAGAGATGAGCAAAGACCATCAGAGAAAAATTACCCAGAAGGAATCGCTGCTGGCAAAATCCATTGCAGAAGCATTGGAACACACGCCGAAGGTGTTTCCTGCAAAGGCCAGCGTCGCTTGCCAGGGGGTGATTGGCGCTTATTCTC